>JAUWIQ010000228.1 GCA_030605285.1 Planctomycetota bacterium | reverse complement strand
GCAGCCGGTCGACAATCCCACGTCCCGACCCCGCCTCAATGGTCCGGCTTGGTGGTATAGACGCCGTAGGGACCCTGCAACTTCACCGGTTTGAATTTCGCCAGTTCCACGGCATTCCAGAGTGCGCGGGGCGAAAGTGTCTTGCCTGCCTGGGGTGTGATAACCGCAAAGTTTTTGCTCACGTTGGCCTGGACATTGACCACACCATTGACCGTATACAACTTGCGAGCAATCTTCTTGGCGCAATTGGCACAATGCATGTCATCGACAAAAATCCAGGTCAGGTCCGGCTGGGCGGCACGGCCCTCATCCGCGGCAAAAGAAATCAGAGTGAGGGTTAAAAGGCCGCCAAAAAATACACGTCTGTTCATCGTAGAGAGTCACCTTCTGTTAAATAGAATCGAGTGATTAAAAAATCTAGGCTGCGCGGCAAGCGACCTATCCGAGTCACTGGAGAACATTACTTTCTTATATAAATCCCGTTAGCTGCCACGACGAGGCATCCCAAGGCATTCACATGCGCTTGACCTCGAACTACGACCATCTGTTTTTCAGAAATATCGAAAAGGTTGCGGGCATCGATCGGCACAATCCGGCCGCCCGCGTCTCGAAACTCCACCGCGGCGAGACCTTCCTTCAATTGATTTATTTTCTGCCGTGCGCAAAACTTGCAGCCCGGGTCGTCACAGACATGCTCACTGCCGGAGGCTGCAAACTCTGAGAGCGTGATCGGATCGGCAAGGATGAAGGCCGCTTTGCCCGGGCTCCAGGGATTCTCCACTCCACCGATTTGCCCTACCAGGACCACCTCGCGCGGCGCTTGATAGGCCTCCTGAACATCGAGCACCCCCTCCACACCGTCCGGTTCGTTTGCGAGGAGAAATTGTTCCCTTGCCGCTGAGAGCCGCGCCGGATCGTACCGCACCGCATGCTCCTGACAACCAAACGACAGGATGGCCAAAGTCAGACAGAACGGTCCAAACAATGATCTTTGCATGAAGGTCCTCCTCGTGAAGCTTCGAATCCTTGCTTTCTTCGACCATCTACCAGCTACGGTTTACAAAAATGCGCTTCGTGGCCCCCACTGCATGCAGCTCTACAACTGACAGCGTCGCGGCATCCGATGGAACCCAGCTTTGCTGGGGACGAAATCTGCCCCCTCCCCGACTGAGGGGCAGATCGTCACTGCGGGGCCCACCCCTTCGCTGCGCAGAGCCCTACCGCGACCGTGGCCCGTGCGGAGCAGGAGAAAATAGGCATAAAATACGTCCGTTTTTACCGCACACCGGGGCCGCCACCCCCGCAAGAATCCCACGCCACTTTCGACTATAATTTTTCCGTTTCCCCCAGTGGAGGGAATCGTTGCCGGAATCCTCTGAGCCCTGGGGCCCGACCCACTCGGAACCGCCCACTCCAGAAACGTGATCCCTCACCCACAATTCATTCCCCCAGCAAGCAAAGGAATTCCATGGTCACACAACGGACTCTATTTTTTCTGATTTTGTGTACCTGCCTGATTTCGCCCGGCGAGGCGGCCGAGGCCGCCGGCTTCAAATCGATCTTCAACGGTCGCGATTTGTCGGGATGGAGCGGCAACAAAAAATTCTGGAGCGTCGAAGATGGCGCAATTACCGGCCGCACCACGAAAGAGAATCCCACGTCCGGCAATACCTTTCTGATCTGGACCCAGGGCGAAGTTGATGATTTTGAATTGAAATTGCAGTACCGGATTGTGGATGGCAATTCGGGGATCCAATACCGCTCAACGGACTTAGGGAACCATGTCGTCCGGGGCCATCAGGCGGATTTTGAAGCGGGCGACACCTGGTCGGGTGCCCATTACGAGGAGCGGGGTCGCGGGACATTGGCCCGTCGCGGAGAGAAGACCCAGGTTGGCAAGGATGGCAAGGCGACTGTCGTCGGCACGCTCGGCGATACTGCCGAACTGCAAAAGGCGATCAAACAAAAGGACTGGAATGAGTACACCATTCTTGCCTCCGGCAACCGCATGATCCACAAAATCAATGGGGTCACGATGTCGGAGATTGTCGATGACTTCGGCAAGCAAAGTGGCATCCTCGCCCTGCAACTGCATGTCGGTCCACCCATGGAGGTGCAGTTCAAAGACATTCGGCTCAAGCGGTTGCCGCTGGCGAGCAAGAAAAAAGCAGTCCTCATCGCGGGCCGTGATTCCCACTCGCGGGGGACCCACGAACACAGCGCCGGCTGCACGTTGCTGGCGATGGCCCTGAATGAAAATATGCCCGAAATGCACGCGGTCGTGTACCGCGACGGCTGGCCCGAAGATCCGACCGCGCTCGACAATGCCGACACGGGCATTCTCTATGCCGATGGGGGAAAACGGCATCCGGTCATGCCCCATCTGGAACAGCTCGACGCGCTGAACAAAAAAGGGGTGGGGGTGATTTGCATCCACTACGGAACCGAGATCCCCAAGGGCCCCGCAGGCGAGCGCTTCCTCGACTGGATAGGCGGACACTTCGAAGCGCACTGGTCGGTCAATCCGGTCTGGACAGCCAATTTCAAAGAACTCCCCGAACATCCGATCACGCGAGGCGTGTCTCCGTTTGAGATTCGCGACGAGTGGTACTACCACATGCGGTTTCGCGATGGAATGCAGGGGGTCACACCCATTCTTACCGACCTGCCCCCCGACGAAACGCTCAATCGTGGCGGGGACGGATCGCACTCGGGAAATCCCGCGGTCCGCGCGGCGATCGCTCGGGGCGACAGGCAGCACGTCGCCTGGGCCTCCGAACAGAAAGATCGTGGCCGCGGCTTTGGTTTTACCGGTGGCCATTTCCACCACAACTGGGGAGATGACAATTTTCGCTAGCTGATGCTCAACGCGATCACCTGGACTGCGGGGGCAGAGGTTCCCGAAGAGGGAGTCTCCTCCGATTCCCTCAGCAAAGAGGATCTGCGGGGCCTGCTTCCCAAACCACCCGAACCGCAGGCCCAATCGCCGCCCGCCAACAGCGGGGCGGCCCGGAGCAAACCGCCACCCCAATCCGAAAATTCCGAGTCGGCGGAGCACTCGGCCGTGGCGGCCCTCGACATCCACCCGGAACTCACAGCCAGCCTGTTCGCCACCGAACCGATGCTGGTCACCCCCGCGAACATCGCCATCGATCATCGCGGACGGATCTGGGTCTGCGAAATCGTCAACTATCGCGGACAGCGGAATCGACGTCCCGCAGGGGATCGGATTCTGATCCTGGAAGACAGCGATGGTGATGGCAAGGCAGACAGCCAAAAAGTCTTCTACCAAGGCCGCGAGATCGACTCCCCCCACGGCGTCTGTGTCCTCGGCAACCGGGTTATCGTCTCGGCCGGTGAAACCATCTGGGTCCTCACCGACACCGACGGAGACGATAAGGCGGATGCGAAGGAAATTCTCTTCACCGGCATCAGCGGTTCCCAGAGCGATCATGGAATCCACGCCGTGGTTTTCGGGCCCGATGGCAGATTGTTTTTCAATTTTGGCAATTCAGGTGGACAACTGAAAAATCGTGCGGGAGAGATCGTGACCGATGCGGCCGGCAACCCGGCATCCGATCGCCGCCAGCCGTACCAGCAAGGCATCGTCTTTCGCTGCAACCTGGATGGATCGCAGCTGGAGACGTTGGGCTGGAATTTCCGCAATAACTGGATGGCGACCATCGACAGTCTGGGGACGGTCTGGCAGTCGGACAACGATGACGACGGACACCAAGGGGTCCGCATCAACTACGTAATGGAATTTGGTAATTACGGCTATCGGGATGAACTCACGGGCGCCGGCTGGCACATCGTGCGCACGGGGCGAAGCAACGAACGGGCGATGCGGCATTGGCACCAGAATGACCCGGGCGTTGTGCCCAACCTGTTGCATACGGGCGCCGGTTCGCCCACGGGAATCACGGTCTACGAAGGAGAGCTGCTGCCGAAAATTTTTCAAAACCAGTTGATCCATTGCGATGCGTGACCGCGTGTCGGCCGGGCGTATCCCGTGAAAAAAGAGGGCGCGGGCTATGCGGCCGAGATGGTGGAGCTTATCGGTGGGCAACGCGATACGGATTTTCGACCTGCGGATGTCGCGGTGGCACCGGACGGGTCGCTGTTTGTCGCCGACTGGCGCGACCCCGGGGTGGGTGGGCATCAGGCGGCCGACTTGGACAGCGGCCGCATTCTCCGCCTGGCGCCTCGAGATGCCAGCCGAGAATATCGCGTACCCCAATTCGACTTCGAGACCCCTACGGGGGCTGCCCAGGCACTAACGAATCCAAATTATGCGGTCCGCTATCTGGCCTTCACGGCCCTGGAAAAGATGGGATCCGCTGCCGAACAGGCCCTCCAGCAACTCTGGGAGGGCGAGAACCCGCGGGTTCGGGCCCGGGCCCTCTGGCTGCTCGGCAAGCTGCAGCCCGACGGGGACCACATCCTCCAGG
>JAUWIQ010000478.1 GCA_030605285.1 Planctomycetota bacterium | reverse complement strand
TCGTTCAATTGCAGATCGAGTGTAGCTGCTTTCTGTCGATCAACATCGATTTGCATTTGGGGAACCCCAGCCTGAAAAGCCGTTTGTATATTCGCCAGCGAAGGCTCATTTTTGCTGTCCTGGGTCATGGCCTTGATGGATTTCTCAAGCGCCTCAAGTTCATCCTGCAAATCCTCGCCCGACTGAGCAAGGAGCTCGAGGCTGAAACCACCACTGATTCCCAGGCCGGGGATCGACGGTGGCGGGAGTGCAAATACTTTGGCTGGCTGATAATCCCGGAACATTTTCTGCAAGGCATTGTAAATGCCAAGCAGCGACGTCTCTGAAGTCGTTCTCTCAGACCAGTCCTTGAGGATGATATAGATGGTAGCACTGTTCGAGGAACTCGTGTTGTCCAGGAGCGAACGTCCGCCAATGATTACGGTATCCGCAACGCCCGGTAATTTCGCAATCATCGTCTGCAATTCGTCGGTCACTCCATGCGTTCGCTGCAGGGATGCGGCGGGCGGGAGTTCTGCCGAAACCAGAAGGTAGCCCTGGTCTTCGGTGGGAAGAAATCCGGTCGGTAACGATTGAAACGACCAGATTGTAAGCGCCACAAGTGCCACAAAGCCGAGCATCGTGGGAACGACCCGGCGAACAAGCCTTTGGATCAGGGCAAAATACATCCGTTCGCAGCGGTCATAAAATCGATTGAAAGTACGAGCAAAGATGCCCGGTTTTTTAGGGGGTCGGAGATAGACCGCGCACTGTGCCGGCTTAAGCGTTACCGCATTGATCGTACTAATCACAGCCGTAGCGGCAATCGTCAGGGCAAACTGACGGTACATCTGTCCCACGATGCCTCCGAGAAACGCCGAGGGAAGGAACACCGCCATCAGCACGAGACTGGTCGCAATGATGGGACCAAAGAGTTCATCCATCGCCCGAATCGTGGCATTTTTAGGGGTTTCTCCATCACTGATATGATGCGAGGCATTTTCCACAATGATAATGGCATCATCGACCACTAGGCCGATGGCGAGAATAAGTCCGAACAGCGTCAGCATGTTGACGGTGAATCCGAATAACCCAAAAAAGGCAAAGGCTCCAATGATGGTGACCGGTACGGTTGTGGCTGGCACCATGACCGCCCGCCAATCTTGTAAGAACACCAGGATCACGACCAGCACCAGGAAGCCAGCTTCCAAGAGGGTTCGATAAACCTCATCAATCGAAGCTTTGACGAATTTCGTGGTATTGAAAGGAATGTCGTAGACCAGTCCGGTGGGAAAGCGCCGAGCCAATTCGACCATTTTTTCCTGAATCGCTTCAGCCAGATCGAGTGCGTTGGCACCCGGCAATTGGTAGACGGCCACGCCCGCGCTTGGCATGCCGCTTTTTTCACAGTAGACACTGTAGTCTTTACTCCCGAGTTCCACGCGTCCCACATCGCGGAGGTAGGTCAATTCTCCATCGTCGCCACCCTTGAGAATAATGCTCTCAAATTCGGCAACTTCCGTGAGGCGGCCCTTGACGTTGAGGGTCAATTGAAATTCGGTGTCCGGGGGTGCCGGGGGGCCACCGAGTTGTCCGGCGGCAACTTGGACATTTTGTCCTTGGACGGCTTTGAGAACATCCTGCACGGTCAGGTTGCGTGCCTTCAGCGCGCCGGGATTGAGCCAGATCCGCATGGAATAGTCGCCACTCCCAAAGACGGTAATGCTCCCTACCCCGTTGATGCGGGAAAGTTCCTCTTTGATGCGTACCGTGGCGTAATTGCTTAGCGCCAGTGGATTGATGCTGCCATCGGGGGAAGTGAGCGCTACGATCAGCACAATATCGGTCGATTGTTTTTGGGTGACGACACCTTGTTGCTTGACCTCTTGCGGCAGTTGCGGTTCTGCGATTGCGACTCGGTTTTCGACCAAAATCTGCGCCGTATCCAGATCGGTTCCAATATCGAAAGTGACTGCGAGCGTGTAGCTGCCGTTGCTCGCGCACGTACTGGATATGTAGAGCATGTTTTCCACACCGTTGACCTGCTGTTCAATCGGTTGGGCCACAGTTTCCGAGAGTACCTCTGCGTTGGCGCCTGGATAGGTCGTTACCACCTGGACCGTGGGAGGTGTAATCTGAGGGTACTGCTCAACCGGTAAACGGACGAGTGTGACGATGCCGAGAATAACCGTGACGATGGCGATTACATTCGCAAAGATAGGCCGCTCAATAAAAAATCGCGACAGCATATTGGTTCGACATCCTTAAGATCTAGTGGACGCAGAGGACCACAGCGCGGCATTGTGAAATCAATTTCCTAGCCTCCGGTACCGGAAGTTTGGTTTGCCGATGGTTGTGGCGATGGTGTCGATCCCTCAGTCGCTTCATGAACGCTTACTTTTGCGCCGGGTGGTGCGTTGTGCTGTCCGGCGATTACGACCCGTTCGTCGGTGGAAAGCCCCTTGTTGATGACGGTCATCCCGTCGACTTCCGGGCCGATTTCGAGGTAGCGGTAACTCGCGACTTGGTTCTGATCAACGACCACCGCGTAGGTTCCCACGATGTCTTGTCCAATGGCTTCCGTATTGACGAGTAGATGCGGGCCTTTCGAGACCGGGACCCGAATATTGACGAATTGGCCTGGCACGAGGATGCGTTCACCTTTT
>JAUWIQ010000157.1 GCA_030605285.1 Planctomycetota bacterium | reverse complement strand
CGTTCACGTAAAATCATTATCCGTAAGGCGGAAGCGGGAGAACCTTTTCTTGCAATCAACCATAAGACGTACACCCTCGATACGGAGATGTGCGTGATTGCCGATGCGGAGCGACCGGTTGCCCTCGCGGGTGTGATGGGTGGGACCGAGACCGAGGTTTCTGCAGAAACCTCGGATCTGCTGATTGAAAGCGCGCTGTTTGACCCGCTTGCGATTCGCACAGCCGCCCGCAAGCTCACGTTGCACAGCGATTCTTCCTATCGTTTTGAGCGGGGCCCCGATCCGGAAGGTGTGGATTGGGCAAGCCGTCGCTGCTGCGAGTTGATTCTTGAATTGGCCGGGGGCCAATTAGCGGAAGGGGTGATCGACGTTGGCTCGGCGAGCGAGTCGAGGCAACCTATTGTGTTGCGCATCGGACAACTGGAGCGGATTCTGGGGGTTTCCATCGATCGCGACGAAGTGGTTCGCATTCTTACTGCCTTGGGCAACGATCCCCAGCAGATCGAAGCAGAACGCGTTACCGTGCTGCCACCGAGTTGGCGGGCCGATTTACACCGCGAAATTGATCTCGTGGAAGAGGTGGCACGGATTTATGGTTACGACAAAATTCCCGAAGATTGTCAGGTGCCGCTGCGGGCCTCCTCGCGGAGCAACGTGGATCGCGTGCTTGAACGTATTCGTTGTACGTTGACCGCAGTCGGTTTTGACGAAGTGGTGACCGCCAGTGCTGTAGACGAAAAGACGAATAGCGTGTTCAGCCCCTGGACCGCTGCCGATCCGATTCGTTGCGACACGCCTATGTTGCGAGGCGCGGCACTTTTGCGGCGCACCCTGATCCCCAGCATACTTGGTGTGCAGCGGACGAATGAAAACCTCGCCAACGAAAGAATCGAACTGTTCGAAGTGGCACGGGTCTATCAACTAGGTGCCGACCAGTTGCCGACCGAGGAGGAGATGATTGCCCTTGCCAGTGGCAAAGATTTTTTTCAGGTCAAGGGGGTCCTTGAATCGTTGCTCGAAAATTTGGGCGTACCGGCGCAACTTGAGATAGTCGATGTCTCGGGCGATTTTTTTCGCCAGGGAAAATGTGGAGAACTGCGACTCGCCGACGAACGGTTGGGATACCTCGGAGAGGTCTCCGACTCGGCCCGCAAGACGCTCGGTTTGCGGGCTGAAACCGTGGTTGCCGAAATCCGCATCGCGCTGCTACAGCAGCAGGCAAACCTGATCCCGCAGGCCCACGCCCTTTCACCGTATCCGGCAGTCGCTCGGGATTTAAATTTTGAGGTGGAGGAAGGGTTGCGGTGGGCGCAGCTTGCCGAGACCGTGCGGCAATCCGCGGGTGAATATGTGGAGGCGATCAAGTATCTGGAAACCTACCGAGACGAGGAACGATTGGGGAAAGGGAGAAAAAGCCTGGTACTGAAAATGGTGCTCCGTAAAGTGGATGGAACACTCACCGGAGAGGAAGCGGACGAAGTACGCAGTCGAGTCGAGGCCGCCTGCCGTGATCAGTACGGTGCGGTACTGCGAGTTTAGAGTCGCTGCGGAACTAAACTGGGCGACTGTACTGCATCCGGACGACTTAAAAATCGATGGCGTCGTCCCAGATGTTGGGCAAATACTTGCTGTTGATCCGCTGTTTAGCCAAGGCCCGCTGGCGATCGTTTATTGGAGTTGGGGCTTCGATCCCCTCCAGGATTGTGTGTTCATTCTTCTTGGCCAGCTTATTCAAGACTAAGGCACCGGGAAGCGTGAAACCATGAACCCCGGTCAGTCGTTGGTGCGGTCCCTCGCTGGTGACTTCGATTTCGATAAAGACATAATTGCCCATCGTGGGAATTTGCTTGGGGTTTTGTACCGCTTTTACAAATCCGTCTTTGATATGGACCATCCAGCCTTTGCCGTCATCATCCCAGCGGGCGATTATCTCTCGGCTATTGCAGATTAGGTAGTGACAGTTGCGACGAAGTATCTCGAGTCGCTTGAAATCGAGACCCATTGCCTCGGCGTTTGGATCCTGAGTCACCGTGGCTGACGTGTCTCCCGTTCCACTTCTCTGTCCGATTTCGGCTGCAGCGACACCCTCTGACTGAAGCGGTTGTTCGTCCTGCTCGGGAAGCGGGACCGTCACTCGACAGGCAGGACAGCGACCCCTTTGCCCGGCTAAATGGTTTGGAGCCTTGAGTCGTTCGTTGCAATGCGGGCAGCGGATGCGGATCATGATGGGACTTCCTCGTCGCTCATCCTAGACGCGGTAAGGGTACTCTGACAAGCGCGTGGAGGGAGAGTACCTTTGCGCCGCAACAGAAACCTGTTATTTCTGGAACGCCGCAGTGACTCAGAGCAGTGACTTACAAACAAAAAAGGTCCAGGGTATTCAAACACACGAGGAGCGTTGGTATGGGGACGTGGAAGATCGCGGGCATCAATTTCGATCATTTTCACATGGGCGATAATCTCCGCATGGCCTCGGAACACCCGGACGTCGAGATTGTAGGTCTTTGTGATCTGCAGCCGGATCGGTTGGAGGAGGCAGCTCGAAATTTTGGTATTTCCAAAGATCGTCTCTTCACGGACCACGACCAGTGCCTGGCAGAAACGGAGCCCGACATCGTTCTGCTCTGTCCAGCAACCGCAGATCACGCGGAGTGGACAGAAAAGGGGGCCCCGGCTGGGGTTCACATTCTGATGGAAAAGCCATTTGCCGCGACCCTCGCGGAAGCGGACCGGATGATTGCCGCCATGGAGCCCAGCGGGAAGATGCTGGCCATCAATTGGCCCTTGGCCTGGTATCCACCGCATCGCACGACAAAGCGATTGCTCGATGAGGGAAAAATCGGAGAGGTGATCGAGGTCCATTTTTATGATGGTAACCGCGGGCCTTTGTGGCATGCGGCGGATAAAATCGAGAAAACGGCGGAAGATGTTGCGCAGGAAAAACCGCAGAGTTGGTTTTACAAACGGGCTCAAGGGGGTGGTTCGCTGCTCGATTATCTGGGTTACGGTACGACCCTGGGAACTTGGTTTTTGGGAGGGCGAAGTCCCCTGGAAGTGACGGCGACGATCGATCAACCCGCGGGTCTGGAGGTGGATGAGCATAGTGTCGTCATCGCTCGCTACGACACGGGGCTCTCCAAATTCGAAACGCGTTGGGGTACCTTCACCGATCCCTGGACGGACCAACCGCAGCCCAAATGCGGGTTCGTGGTCGTGGGCAGTGAGGGGACGATCAGCAGCTACGATTACGAATCGACGATTCGTGTGCAGACGAGATCCTCCGTGGAGGGTGAGGTACTCAAGGTCGATTCATGCGCTTCCCCCGCTCAGAACCCGGTCCAGTACGTGATCGATTGCCTCGAGCGTGAGCTGCCGATAGAGGGCCCACTCTCGGTGGAAATTTCCCGAATTGGCCAGCAGATCGTCGATACGGCATGGCGCAGTGCCGCGGAGAAACGGACCCTTTCGCTAGTCCCTTGAGCATGTCTCTGAAATCAAACCTTGCCACTTCACCACGTGGCCATATTCGAGACGACGCAACTGACATTTCTCATGCTGGGGAGACAGAGATGAAATCGAAAGCTGAACTTGAAGAGATCATCAAAAAAATTGCCGCGGGCGATAGTCCGGTGGGGATGGATGCCGTTTACGTCCATGCCCTGATTCTGGACAAGCTTGATAAGATCGAAATCCGGCTTGACCGTTTAGAAACGATTGCCAGTGAGAAACTCTCAGAGGGCAACCCATGAGGTGATTTTTGGGATGCGACTGTTTGAGAGGTTGAGATTTTCAGGTGGCGCACAAGGTTTTCTTTCTTGCTATACTTGATCCACTTTGCTGCAACACCATGGGGTTGGTGGACGTGCGTGATTGCCGGTTAGGTTGGTTTCGCTGAAAGAGAGCTTGGCAGACGACCATGGCGACAAAACAACAAAAGATCTTTGCGAGAATAGTCTTACACAACAAGCTGTTGGATCAGGCCCAATTGGAACAACTTTTGGAGCAGATGCCCGATCCGGAAGTGATCGCAAAATACCTCTTGAAAAGTGGCAAGTTGCCCGAAAAAAAAGTGGCCCAGTTGCTGGCTCTGTACCACAAGCAGTTGGAAAAGCAGGTCAAGCCGACCAAGGCCAAGAGTCGCAGCACTCCCGAGCATGCCGAGGCCAGCGCCGGGGATGCCAGCGATGGGGAGGCCCGCGACGGGGATACCAGTGACGGGGATACCAGTGACGGGGATACCAGCGACGGCGATGCCAACCGTCAGGCCCCTGTTGATGAGGGGGCTGGCTACGGCGGTTTGCCGCCCATCAAGATCGATCTCGAGGGCGATGACGAGGAAGAGGACTTGCCGCTGCTGGAGCGAGACACCGATCCTGAGCCCGCTCGCGCAACGTCTGCCTCAGGGGCGTCGGGAGCCGGACCGGTCGCGGTCGATCCTGAAGCAAAAGAAAGGATTCACGAAATTCTCCTTGAAGCACGTCAGATGAAGGCCTCGGATGTCCATATCACTGCCGGACTTTCGCCCATGGTGCGTCTGGCGGCTAGATTGAAGATTATGGATCGGCCGGTACTCTCCGCGACGGAAACCGAAGGGTCGCTCCTAGCGCTGCTTGACGATGGTCGTCGGAGTGAGTTTCTCGAACATCTGGATCTGGATTTTTGTTACGACGGTGGAGAGCAATTGGGAAGATTTCGCACTAATTTTCTCACCGAGCAGGCCGGCATGGACGCCGTGTTTCGTTTGATTGATACCGAGGTGCCCAATTTTGAAAAACTAGGCCTGCCCGAACAGATCAAGCGATTCACCGAATATAGCCAGGGCATGGTGCTGATTACCGGTCCCAAGGGAAGCGGCAAGACGACCACGCTGGCGGCCATGGTCGATTTGCTCAATCGCACGCGGCAGGAACACATCATCGTGATTGAGGACCCGATCGAGTTTGTCCATCCGAACAAAATGGCACATATTAACCAGCGTGAAGTCGGCACCCATACGAAAAGTTTTGGCAATGCGATGCGTGCCGCATTGAGGGAGGCACCCGACATTATTGTTGTGGGGGAAATGCGAGACCTGGAGACGACATCCCTTGCCATTTCAGCGGCCGAGACAGGTCATCTCGTACTGGCAACTTTGCATACACCCGATGCCCTGCGTACGATAGGCCGCGTACTCGATGTGTATCCGCCCAAGGAACAGGCGCAGATTCGGGCCATGCTGAGCGAATCTCTGCGAGGTATCGTGTCGCAACAATTGGTGCCAAGTACAGACGGTAACTCTTTGGAACTGGCCGTGGAAATTCTTGTCAACACTTCCGCGATTGGTAACATGATCCGCGAGGATCGGACCTTCCAACTGCGAGGGATGATGCAAACGGGGCGGAAAATTGGCATGGTCTTGTTGGATGATTCCTTGGTCCGATTGGTGAAAGAAGGCCGCATTTCAAAAGAAGAAGCCTGCCTGCGGGCCACCGAAGAGGAATACGTCCTTAAAGAGGTGGGCTAATTGTTTGACATGCGCGCTTGTCCCGAGTGACCTTAACTGAAACGCAAATCGATGG
>JAUWIQ010000392.1 GCA_030605285.1 Planctomycetota bacterium | reverse complement strand
GAGGGAATGAAAAACATCGTCGCCCCTATGTACGATCAGGCCTACTCAGCACTGATCGAAGATTTGGACCAGCGTGGCATGCTGGATAAAACGATGGTCGCCTGCGTTGCCGAATTCGGCCGTACCCCCAAGGTGAATCCTGCCGGTGGACGCGATCACTGGCCACAATGTTTCACCTGCTACTTTGCTGGAGGGGGCGTCCAGGGTGGCCGGGCGGTGGGTCAAAGTGACCCCATCGGTGGTGTGCCCGCAGATAGACCAGCGGATCCGCCTGAAATTGTTGGGACGATTTTTCGCGGCATGGGCTTTGATCTGGAAACCGAATTACCTGGCCCTGCTGGCCGACCGTTTCCGATCGTTGATTTTGGTCGCCATGAAATCAAAGAACTTTTTTAAGCTCTAAAACGAATGGTACCGATGGCGTTCCGCTCTTCACTTATTGTGTTTTTGACATTGCTTTCCGTAGCGGGGAGTCGTGCAGACGAAACGCTGGTCGTACTGCCCCAATCTTTCCAGTTGATGTTCCTAGGGGCAGAACAAACTTTGGTTTTAGAGCGGCGTAATGAGGCCGGAAGCTACATTGGTCAAGTACACAATGAAGTCAGCTGGAACTCGAGCGATACAGAAGTTGTCACTATCGAGGGAAACCGGGCGCGGGCAGTCGGTGATGGCGAGGCAACGGTCAGGGCGACGTGGCAGGGGGAGACAGCAGAAACGACTGTCTTGGTGAGTGGAACCACAACTGCATTGGAATGGGAGTTCCGTCGACATGTTCTCCCTATACTTGCGAAACAGGGCTGTAACTCCGGCGCCTGCCACGGGGCACTGGCGGGTAAGGGCGGCTTTAAGCTTTCATTGCGAGGATACGACCCGGCAAGTGACCATTGGTGGATAACCCGCCAAGCGCGGGGCAGGCGTCTGGAGCCTGCCGATCCGGCCCGAAGTTTATTACTTGCCAAGCCGACCGGGGGCGTACCTCATAAAGGTGGTGTCCGCTTAAAAATCGACTCCGCCGATTATCAATTGCTAGGCAAATGGATCAGTGATGGGGCAAAGGCTCCGAGTGCCAAAGATCCACAATTAACATCGGTTCAGGTGCTTCCGGATGCGATGACGCTACATCCGGGAGACCGACAACAGCTCATCGTCACCGCTCGCTATAGCGACGGTCGCAAAGAAGATGTAACGCGGTGGGCTAAATTTTCCTCAACCGATGCAACGGTTGCCACCGTTTCCCCTGAAGGTCAGATCGAGGTAATCGGGAACGGACAGGGAGCTATTGTCGTTTGGTTCTCAAGCCGGATTGTTCTCTCTGAAATCAAGTCTCCTTATCCGTACCAGGTGAGCCAAGAGGCTTATCGTGAGGCAGCGCAACGAAATTTTATTGATGCGCTGGTTCTCGATAAACTTAAAAGTCTTCATTTGGCACCTTCTCTTCGCTCAAGCGACGAAGAATTTTTACGTCGCGCCTATCTAGACACAATCGGTACCTTGCCCACCCTCACTGAGACGGCGGCATTTTCTGGAAAGTCCGAGGAGGGTGGGGACGACTTGCTGACAACTCAAAAGCGACGTGATGAGGTGATTGAGTCATTGCTGGCTCGCGATGAATTTGTCGATTATTGGACATATAAGTGGTCCGATCTTTTACTCGTCAATGGACGGCGACTTCGCCCAAAAGCAGTCAAGGCCTACTATGATTGGATTCGCTCGCAAGTCGCCGAAGATGTTTCCTGGGACAAGTTGGTGCGAAAAGTAATCACAGCAAGTGGAAATAGTCATCGGGATGGGGCTACAAATTTTTATGCCCTTCACCAAACTCCGGAAGACATGAGCGAAAATGTAAGCCAAGCCTTTCTGGGACTCTCAATCGGTTGCGCGAAGTGTCATGATCATCCTCTGGAAAAGTGGACGAATGATCAATACTACGCCATGGCCAATCTGTTTGCCCGCGTGCGAGGGAAAGGCTGGGGGGGCGATCCGCGGAGTGGACAAGGACTCCGCACGCTCTACGTTGCACCCGAAGGGGATCTCGTCCAGCCGCGTACGGGAAAACCACAACCACCAGCACCGCTCGATGGGGAAGCTTTACCGTTTGATGATCCGCAAGACCGGCGTTTGGCTCTGGCCGATTGGGTTACCAATCCTGAAAACCCCTATTTCAGCCGCGCGATTGCAAATCGTGTTTGGGCAAACTTTTTTGGGGTGGGCTTGGTGGATCCCACCGATGACTTGCGTGTTTCCAATCCGGCAAGCAATGCACTTCTCCTAGAGGCACTTGCCCAATGGTTGGTCGAGCATAACTTCGATCTCAAAGGGCTGATGCGGGTCATTCTTCAGTCGGAAACCTATCAGCGAAGTAGTTTGCCGATTGCAGAGAACGAAGCCGATCAACGATTTTACAGTCGCTATTATCCGCGACGTTTAATGGCCGAAGTGCTCTATGATGCAATTGCGCAAGTGAGTGAGGTGCCGGCAAAGTTCACCCATCTTGCATACGATGGCTCGGCTGTTGTCGAGACTAAAGAATATCCTGAGGGAACGCGGGCAATCGAACTCTACGATTCGGCGGTCTTAGCACCATTTCTTAAAACGTTTGGCGGAATGCGCGGAATATTACCTGTGAGTGCGAGCGAACCAATACACCAAGCTTGGTTCAGGTTTTACATATCAGTAATGGCAATACTGTTAATGAGCGATTACGGGATGAAAAAAGCTGTGTCGGAAAAGCGCTGCTGGCAGAAACGCCAAATCAACTCGTCTTGGAAGAGGCTTTCCTCAGAACGCTCGCTCGTAAACCGGAATCTGCCGAGGTAGAACAATTACTTCCACTGCTCGAAACCGCATCAGCAGACCAACGGCGAGAGGTGATGGAAGATTTGTACTGGGGCATCATGAGTAGTCGTGAATTTTTATTCAATCATTAGGAAAGCCTCCCAGTGAAAACCGTCAATCCAATCCACCGGGTGCGCGTTTTGCGGGCTCTGTGGCTGCTGACTTTCGGCTGCTACGGGGGCATCCTGTGTGGCGTACTTTGCGCAGAAACACCCCCAAAAACCCCGGGTGATCAGACAATGGTTGATTATCACGAGTCGATTCAACCGATTTTT
>JAUWIQ010000012.1 GCA_030605285.1 Planctomycetota bacterium | reverse complement strand
TCTTGGATGATTTGGCAGGCGATTCTCGGTTTATCGATATTCGAAAACGACGACCGATGCATCGGGAGCTGATGTCGATCAAGCGATTGGGAGACAAAGCGAAAGAAGACCGCGATCATGCCAGACAGGCGGCCCAGAAAAAGTTCAAAACAATTCTTACGGAAGAACAATCCACATTTGACAAAATATACGAGAGTCTCTCGGCGCGAACCGATATTAGTCGTCAACAACAAGAAGAGGAACTTGCCATGGCGCGCCGAAATGGTTCGGAGCGTATTGAGTCTAGGAAGGCCCAGCTGGATCGTGAAGAAAAAGCGGAATATCGCCAGATTGAAAATGAAATGGCTGCCAATATCCATCGCGTTCAGGATAACTATAAAGTTTTGGCAGTTTTGCTGCCGCCCATTCTTCCTTTAATGATCGCAGTCTGTGTGTTTTTTGTGCGACGTTCTCGTGAAAGAGAATCGATCCATGCGAGTCGGCTCAGGTAGCGGATGGGCCCAGCGTCCCAAAGCATTGGGGTCGATCACCTTTCTGGAGATAATCTCAAGTAGGAAATGAAAAAGACGATGAGTGAAGACAGCAAAACGATCTTGTTCCTTGCAATTGCCTTCGTGAGTACCCTAGTTGCCATGGTCGTGAGTCGCGAAGCACCCGAAAAAACGGGTGCGGATGAGGTGGGCAAGCCCTTCGTTGCGATTGAGAATCCGCTGGATGTCACGGGGATGAAGATCGTCAAATTTGATGCAAATGAGGGACAGGCGGAGCCTTTTGAAGTGAACAAAGTAGATGGCCGGTTTTCGATTCCATCCCATGAGAATTATCCGGCCGACGAACGAGATCACCTCGTGAGTGCGGTTGCTGGTGTGAATCATGCCGAAATACTTTCGAGCGTTACAAATCGTTCCGGAAATCATCCAGACTTTGGGGTTCTGGACCCCACGGACGATCAATTGGGCAAAGGTGTCGAAGGCGTAGGGACTCGGGTCACGTTGAGCGATGCTGAAGGTAAGACTCTCACTGATTTTATCATCGGTAAGAAGGTTCGCACGGCGGACGGTCAGTACTACGTCAGGCAGGCGGGCAATGATCAGGTCTATACGGTCAAGCTGCAGCCGGAAAGCCTGTCGACACAGTTTGAGGACTGGATCGAACGGGATCTTCTCAAGCTCGATCCTCTGGAACTTCAGGATGTTTCCATCAATGACTACACGGTCATTACCCAACAGCAACCGGTCTTGGGTAATGACGGTTTGCAAGTCGTCACGGTTGTGCAGGGTGTGGATATGCAGTCGGATATCCAACTTCAGTACGACCAGAATGATCTCGAGTGGAAATTAAAACAACTGGTTGTTTTCCAGAAGGGTCTGCCCAAGGAAGAAAAACTGACGGCGGATCAGGAACTGAATAAGAAACGATTAGACGAAATGAAATCCGCTTTGGACGATTTAAAAATTGTCAATGTCTATCGAAAGCCCGCAGGTCTCGGTGACAGCTTGGCCGAATTCATTCGAACCAATCCCCAGGCGACGGAAAGTCTCGAAGCACACGGATTCTTCTTTCGAACCGTACAAGCTCCGAGTGGAGAGAAGCAGAGTGTTTTGTTGTCAAACAACGGTGAAGTGAAGGTAGGTATGGCCGATGGGGTCGAGTATGTCCTGCGATTTGGTAATGTTGCGGGTAAAGACAAGGCGGCAGGAAAAAATGAGTCCCCGGCGGACGAGCTAGCCAGTGTCTCCTCGGAAGGCGGAAAGGTTTTACGAAACCTCATGGTGGTCACGCGATTTGATGAGCGTCTTATTGAAAAACCGGACTACCAAGAAATACCGGCAGAGAATCCCCCGGAACCTGCTCGCAAAGAGGGGGAAGAGACTGAAGCATCGCTGACCAAGTCCTCCGCTACCAAGTTGCGCCGGGCCGAGGATGACGCGCCTCAGACGCCGGGCGAATCAGGCAAGAATCTGGGGGCCCCGGACTCCGAGGGAGCCCAAGAAAAACAGGGCCCTCTTGCTGCTGGAGAAAAAGATGTCGAAGCAGAAGCGGCCAAAAAATCTTGGCAGGAGAAACGCGAACGGATTATCAAGGACAACGAAAGAAAAAAGAAAGATTACGACGAGAAGGTTACGACTGGGAAAACGCGTTCTACAGAACTGAACCGGCGATTTGCCGACTGGTATTATGTTATTTCAGACGAGATCTACCAGAAAATTCATCTCACGAGCAAGGATGTGATCCAAGCAAAGGAAAAACCAAAAGAGAGTCCGGACGGTGCTACTTCGCCACTGCGTGGCAAAAGGGATCCTCTTGACCAACTCCGAGATATCGTGCCACCGGTAAAGCCATAACTTGTTGGCGTGATCAGCAGGTCATTTGGATACCGGTTGCCCCAATTGGCCTAGGAGCGTCAACTGGAAAATGCCCGTATCGTGTCCGTCGCTGAATTTGATGGCATACGCATAGTTGCCGACGGGCTGCATATCCAAAATGCGCAGCGGTTGCAACTCGGCTGACGAGAGTACAGGCAAAAGGTCGTCGCTTGTGCTGCGTTTTTGTTCCCGACAGGTTGCACAGGGACAATGGTCTCGCAACTCCCGGAAGCTATATTCCCGCTGACTGCCGTCATCCCAGGTAATGCGCAAGTGGTTCTCGGTAGAAATTTTTAGTTCGGTGGGCCGCAGATTCACGTGACATTCCTCCTGCGCTGATCAATAAAACGTTGCGCCTTGCCTTCAGAGCGGGGTAGAGAACCGACCGGTACAGAAACGACTTCGATACTCAGTCCCAATTGCAATTGCAACTCCGCAGCGATGCTCTCGGTGGACTGTTGTTGATTTTCGACCTCCACCCGCAATTGGTCCAGTGTACCCTCCCTGTACGCGGTCATGCGATATTCAGTGAGTTCTGGAAACCCACACAAAATCTGTTCGACCGAACTTGGCAAGATATTCACGCCCCGGATAATCATCATGTCATCTGTGCGACCGAGGACACCTCCTTCTAAATAGACGAAACGATTCAATTCCTTCTCAGCGGGCCAGTGGGGCCGCACAAGATCACCGGTTCGGTAGCGGAGTACCGGGTTGCCCACCCGGCCCAAGGAGGTAAGCACCAGTTCTGAAAGCTCTCCCTCGGCAGCGGGTTGCTGGGTTTCAAGTTCGATAAATTCCGCCAGAAATTCCCCTTCATTGATGTAGAGCCCACCCCCTTCCAGTCTGCCGTAGCCCCAGGGGCCTATTTCCGTAGCCCCGCTGTGATCCAGGACTCGCGCATCCCAGGCCGTCTCAATTTGATTGCGAACGCTCGGTATCGAACCGCCCGGTTCCCCGGCGACAACAAGGGTTCGCGTGGGGAGCTGATGGAGGTCCACGCCGACCTCAGCTGCTACCTCCGCCATGCGAAGGGCATACGAGGGTGTGCAGAAGAGGCACGTCGCCCCCAAAACCCGCATTCGCTCGAGTCGCGCATGCGTCGAAAGACCTCCTCCAGAGATACCAAGGCAACCGCGTTGCAGGAGGGCATCGAAGGCGGACCAAAAACCGATGAAAGGACCAAACGAAAAAGCCAGCATGCAGACATCGTCGGGGGTGATTTCCGCAGCGTCTAAAATAACTTGCCAGCTTTCAATCCACCACTGCCAGTCTTCTGGGGTATCAAGGACAATCAACGGGCGACCGCGTGTGCCGGAAGTTTGATGGAACCGGGTATACCGTGTGCGTTCGAAGGTGCGGTTTGTGGCCCAGCCGTTGTCGTCTTGACCGCTGAGCTCCGCCTTGGTCGTCAAGGGAAAAGTACGCAAGTGGTCGATTGCTTGGAGTGGAGTGGCGATTCCGGAGAGCTTTTGTGCGTAGAACTGGTTGGAGGGGAGAATTGCCTCCAAGAGCCCGTTCAGCCGTTGAAGTTGGTATTGTTCGAGCGGCTTACGATCGAGTCGCTGTATTTTCTGACGGTCCGCAGGAGAAATCATGCTGGTCATGGTAGCCGATGACGATTCGTTCGGGAATGAGCCGACAACATTTGGTGAGCGATCGGATAACGGTTCTGAAAGTCGGTTCCGTTATCCGATGCCGGCGAGATCAAAACCGATCAGAAAGACGCCCACATCGACAAGCATGTGCGAGGCCCAGACGCCGTAGAGCGACCCGCTTCGGTTGTAAAGCCAGGCCCAGACGCAGCCGCCCACCGCGATTGCCGCTGAAAATATCCAGGTCAGGGCAGAAGTCCAGCCAAAAAACGTAGCCAGCAGCAGCACGGGGTGTGCGGTAAATCCGAGGCTCGAGACAAAGATTGCCAAAGATACGCCGCGGAGGCGACGGAGCTGTCCAAAGACAAACCATCGCCAGTAGTATTCCTCCAGACCCGAATGGATCAGCGAATAAAAAATGGTCAACGTTGCATAGGTTGCAAGCGTGTCCACTCCAAACCCCTCGATCTTACTGCGGACCGGCTGGAGGGCCACTTCCATTCTCCCGGAAGGCAGCAACCAGTATTTGTAGAGGCACCACATTGCCACCAGGACCACTGTCCCAAATGCAACGGACAAAAACATGCCTCGACGGGGATCCGCGCGGAATGAGAGCTTCTGGCGTTGGACAACTCGAACCCAAACGAGCGGAATGCTGAACTGAATAATTTTGAGTATTGCGTACGTTGTATTTTGGACACCAGTTGGCGCGGCACTCAGGAGTGTGAAGTAGACATAAGTCAGCAGTGTGGGAAAGACAAGCGCGAGGGTGACGGCAGTGAGATCCGCAACAGGGGAAACTTTTGAAGCAGATTGAGAATGGGTCATGATCGGGTTGGCTCGCGATCAGCGATTTTTTCTTGTCGCGCTCGATGATTTTCCGTAGTAGAGCATCGCTGCAAGGAGCCTCACATCATGCACAGCCTGGAAGATCGCGCCCTGCCGAACTACGGATTTTGAGGTACGGCCCAAGGGATCTCGTTTAGCGGTCGGGTCGCTGTGAGACGGTAGTATGCGGTTGCTGATTCAGAAATGCAAAGAGGCTTGCAATTTCTTCCAGCGACAGGGAATTTAACAGACCTGCCGGCATCGTCGATTCCTTGTTGGTGGCAATTTCATCAATGTCTTCGGCTGCCACGGTAGATTTGTTGCCCTCCGGATCGATGACGATGATGCTTCCATCGTTATTTTCGTGGACAATACCCTGCAGGATGCGGCCGCTTGCCATGGCAACCGTCTTGGTTGCATACTGATCAGAAATCACATGGGAAGGAAAGATAATTGACTCAAGTAATTCCTTTTTTTGAAATCTTTTATTGATCGTTGTCAGGTCGGGGCCAATTCCCGATCCCAACTCACCAAACCTGTGGCACTTGATACATTGAGCTTGAGTGTAAACATGGCGTCCTAATTCAGGTTTGGCGATTTCGGCATCTTCGCTTTCAAGGTATTCTTTTAGCTCAGAAAATCTGTAACGATCCCCCTCTGCTTCCTCTGGGAGCACCGGATTAGGCAAATCAGGATAGGTCTTCCGAAACCAAGACTGCCAAGCCGTGAGTTTGTCAATTTGGGTCTTCGCAGATTGCTCCGGAAGTGCCCCGTTCCATTTTTTCAGCAGTCCGGTTGCCAAGCGTCGGCCGGCGTCCTGATTTTGTTTAAGCCCTTGCAGGATGACCTGACGAATGACGTGCGGGTCATCACAGGTTCGCTCTGTCGCGAACATTTTTCCCATGACTTCTGCAGCGATGCCCCCTTCCACCACTCCCAGAGAACGAATCAACAGAGGCCAGTTGTCGTCATTGGGATACTGTGCGAGCGCAACGGCGAGAATGCCGCGCCGCTCAGGTTCGTTTTCAAATAATTCTCGCAAATAAGCCATCGCTTCATTATTCCCGCTACGAGCGATGACCGCCGCGATGCCGATTCGCAGTCGTGAGGCGGCTTCTCCCTCATCTTGGGCGAGCTTTTCATCAAGGTCCTTCAGCTTACTGAGAATTTCTGGATTGGGCTGTTCCGGGACCTTTGCAATTGCGCCAAGTGCTGCACCAGGCCACTCGGCACCTCGATCCAGAGCTAACATTTGGTCCGCTGGGGACATGCGCGAGACGATGCGCCGGGCAACGTTATCTAGATAGCGTGCATGTGAGGGACTGTTTGTATCTTTTTGAATTTCAGCAATGATCCGAAGTATTTCAAATTGCTGTGTCGACGACCAGCCTTTAATCAGATAGGGCGTATGCACGATCAAATGCGTTTTTTCTGGCAGAGGCAAGTCAAGTGTTAAAAGATCTAGATAACGCTTTGCGACCAGAGGTGATTCCAGGTAGGCAAGCAAGCGGATCAGTTCCCGATTGATTGTTGCGTTGCCGGAAGGAAACTCGCTTGAAATTTGTTGCATCAGGTTGGGGACCTTGTCAGGAGCGATCTTCCCCTGGTGGAGGGCAATCTGCATGACGCGTAGCAGATCGATAAACTCCCGGTCCGCAACGAAGCCTTCCATCAAGCCATGGGCTCGTCGCAGAATATCCTGACAGGTTTCGGGGTCCGGCTTCGTTCCCAGAATTGCCGCGCTTCCAACCAGAAAAACCCGTTGGTTCTCAGATTCGGTAACACGTGTCTGCCACGCTTCAAGCGACTGATTTTGTAACACTTTGGCAGCAGCCCAAGCTAGGTAACGGTCACCATGGCCCAGCAGGGTTACTAATTTGTCAGTCGACAGATTGGTGCTGCCAGTCCGGGCAAGTGATTCGCATGCGGTTCGCTGGACGACTACGTTGGGGTCATCAACCAACTCGACGAGACGATCCACAGCCTGTTTTTTGGAGTGCAGGCCAAGGAAGTAGGTAGCCTTGGTGCGAACGCGTCGATCACGGTCAGCGGATAATTGTACGAGGAGATTGACCGATGGCTGGGGCCCGTAAAGTTGCAACAGGTCGATTGCCCTGGTGCGACGTGCGATGGAGGCCTTAGGATCCATTGCAAGATCCAGGAGTTGTTCGCTCCACTGTTTCCCAAGTTCCTCTTTGACTAATGCGATCTGCTGCCGAGACCAAGCAGTATGCAACTGAGGTTGCTTCATTGCGGATTCGATCCCCTCGCCTGGGTCCTGAACCTCGGGAGGTACCCTGCCGGTCCAGGCAACCCGATAAACTCCTCCTTCGGTGTCGCGGCCACCGGTACAGAAATAGAGCATGCCATCCGGTCCGACTTCTAGGTCGGTGATGTTGAGGGGGCTGCCTTCGAGAAAGACTCCGATTTCCGCTCGGTAGCTGGCACCCTGACGTTTGAGTTGTACCGTGAAAATGCGGCCTCGGGCCCAATCACCAACAAACAGCGAACCATGATACCGCACTGGAAACATGAAGTGCTCATAAACCGTCATTCCGGTAGGCGAGCCGTTTCCGGTTACCGCGAATGAAGGCAGGCTGTCAACGAAGTAATCGGGCCACTTCGCCGAACCGCTACGCCATCCAAATTCGGCACCAGCAATTACATGGTTGCCCCGTGTAGGGCGATACCAAGGGGTACCCTGGTCCCACTCCATGTCTGCATCCCAGGTAAACAAATCTCCGGAGGCATTGAAAGCAAGGTCGTAGGGATTTCGAAGTCCGCCTGCAAATCTTTCGATGTGACTTCCTGACGGGTCCATTCTCAGGATCACTCCCCCCGGGGCCTTGCCTGAATTCGCATGGCCTCGTGGATCTTGATACCTTGGTTGAACGAGATCCCCTTCATAAAAATATTTATAGGGGCTGCTCGGTTCGATTTTCTTGTTGATTCGCGAAAGATTGCCAGCGAGCAGGTACACCATGCCATCCGGCCCCAAACGCAGGGCGTGCGGACCGTGTTCCTGCATTTTCCCTTTGAAGGCCAACACAAGGCGAATGTGATCGATAACCCCGTTCCGATCGTCATCCGAAAGGCGGTAAAGGCCACTTCCTTTCGGGCCGTCTGCGGTGACGAGAACCTGTCCATTCATGGCAAGGATACCTTGGCAGTTTTTGACCTCTTTGCAGTAAGTGGTCACCGTCTCGGTGATCCCATCTCGATCCATATCGCGGATGAGTAGCAGAGGGCCATCCTCGCGGGAAGCAATGATATTTCCAAATTCATCGAACGTCATCGCGATCAGCGATCCTGTATCTTTCGGTTGCACGACCCATTCAACCCTGAATTCGCGCGTGACCTTGAAACGCGAAACGGACTTAATTTTTTCCATTCCCTTGCGAGCAACTTGACTTTCCGCCTCGTTTGCGGTGGAGGATGCAACGGCCGGCTTTTTCCAGATCTGGTTGTCGTCTCCTTTTGCGACGATAGAAGACGCTTGCCAACTGTTGTCGAGAAATTCTGCTTGCTGCCACCCCCCCTTTTCTTCAAGATTTGTTTTCCAAGTCCTGTTGGTAGCCATCTGGAACGGTGTGTTTTTTGTTCCTTCCAGAGTGATAGTCGCTAGTAGACCCGCGGGGCCCGGTTTCTCGTTGATCGCATAGATCGCGACAACATTGCGTCCAGAGCGGAGGTACGATCCGATTTGTTCACGCTTCATTTGTGCGTAGCCACTACCGGACGCGATTTTTATTCCGTTGCCATGCAATAGGTATTCGCCGTCACAAGCTAAATCAATCCAGCCAGCACGATCCTCTCGCAGTACAAAGGTCTTGCGAAAGTAACAAATGTCGGCAGCTTCAGTTGTGTTCTTCTGAATCGGTGCCCAAATCCAGTTTGCCGAGGGCGGATTGGGAGCCTGAGCGCGAGCCGGTAGCGTACGATGTACGCTCGTCAAAAGGCCGACGACTAAAAGCGACGTAATGGGAAGCGCGCGACGAATGCGTTGGATAGCCGCAGAGTTCATCCTGATCTCCGCATCATTTAAATGAATCGGGATTCCATTCCAGGCCGGTGGTATCTCACCGAGCGTCGCGGAGCTTAACAACTAAGGCACATAAAAGACAACACAGGTTCGTTCCGCTGCGCAGGCACTGCTGTCATACCTTCTTGCCTTCGTCTGGCTCGGCAGGGGCCTCAGCTGGGGCCCCCGCGGGAGGCGATTGAACCTGGTGGAATTGGCCCAGACTTCCGCCAGGAGTCGATTCAGGGCCTTTCTTGCTGGCGGGCATCCCTTTCTGTACGATTTGTTTGCGGTGGCAGAGCGGATGCTTTCTGAACCCTCACCGTTTCAGTCCGAGGCCGGAAATAAAGGAAATTTTTGAAATGTTGCATCTCAAACCGATCTGGTACATCTCGCTAGCATTCTTGCTGTTGCCGACCTTGTTCGGCTGTGCCCCCTCCAGAGAGGAGACGGATCGATCAGTGGAAGAGAGCGCAGAAGGTCCCTTTGTACTGGGGGATTTGATCAAGCCCTTCGACCCACCCACCCTGGAGGAGTTGGGGAAGAAGGTTCACCAGGATGGTGGCTGGATAGACCTGCCGGTTCTCGACAGCCTCGAATTGCTCCGTAAGCGCCAGGCTCAGGAGCCTATTTTGGCAACGGTCGACGAGGCCCTTAAGCTTCATAACGATTCGGAAGAGGACAATGCGAAGATCCTTAGTGCCTTGGGGCGTCTTCCTAAATTTGATCGTGAGGTCGACTTCGATGCGCAAATCACCCGCGCTACTCCGCAGGCACTCAATAATCAAAATCCGCTTCTGGCCAGTACGATGACCGAGTTTGAGGTGAGTAGTTTGACCGGTTTCGGGCTGTTTGGGTTTGACTGGAAATTCATGCCGTTTGCCTCCTCCGATTCCGTTGTCTCCTGGCAGACGAGTAAAGATGGTTACTACGATAAGGTCATCATGCGCGACGATCTCCTCTGGAGTGATGGGACGCCGATCACCGCGCACGATATCGAATTCAGTTTTAAGGTGATTATGTCGTCGCAGGTTCCTATTCGTGCACAGCGAACAGGAACGGCCGAGATTAAGTATGTTAAGGCCTACGACGATCAGACCCTGGTTTATTTTCACAACAATCCCCTGGCGACCAATGTCTGGAACGTCAATTTTTCTATTATTCCGAAACATATCTACGAAAAATCTATCTCGGAAGACCCTACGCTCATCGATAGCGATTACCACGTGCAACTTGAGGAAACGCCGGTCACGGGCGGTGGTTTTGAGGTCGTGAATCGTGATCAAGTTGAGGTTGTGCTGAGGCGAAGAGAATCCGCCTACATGTTTGAGGGCAAACAGGTACGTGCCAAACCGTTTTTTGAAACGGTGCGACTGCGTATCATTCCCGAAGCCAGTGTGCGCCTGTTGAGTCTTGAAGCGGGGGATATTGATGAAATGAATCTAGAGCCCCAGCAATGGAGTGATCAGACAAACGGCGATGATTTTTATCAGCGTTGTACCAAAGCTAGGGGATTGGAATGGACCAGTTTTTCCTTCCAATGGAATTCCAATACACCCTATTTTAACGATCCGCGTGTTCGTCAGGCGATGACCTATGCGTTCGATCATGCCGAAATGCTCCACGTGCATCGCAAGGGCCTCGACCAGTCTTGCACGGGAACTTACCATCCAACTTCACGCTGGTACCCGGGCAACGACAATTCTATCGGCATCAAAATAGACCCGGTCAAGCAAGATCTGGAAAAGGCAGGAAAATTGCTCGACGAAGCAGGGTGGATCGATTCCGATGGGGACGGCTACCGCGACAAGGAGATTGCTGGGAAGCGTCGTAAATTTGAATTTACAATCATCGTGCGCAATGCCAAGGAACGGATTGACCTCTGTGAATTGCTCGCCCAGAATCTTCGACTTGTCGGGGTCGCCTGCAATGTCAAGCCGCTAGAATCGGCGACGCTGCAGGACAAGATGTTCAACAAGCAGTTTGTTGCCGCCTTTGGCGGATGGGGAACAGGAGCCGATCCGGATACATCCGACAATATCTGGGGCAGTGACCAGCAGCGAAACTTTGTGAGTTATAGCAATCCGCTGGTCGACGATTTTTTTGAAGAGGGCCGTAAGCTCGAAAAGAATCGCAGGTTGTGGAAAGAACTCAAGGTCTGGAAAGATCCCGAGGCGCGTGAGTATCTGGGCATCGATAAGGAACTGGCCGAATCGCAGCCTTCGCGAGAAGATTGTTACGCGGCGATTCACGCGATTCTCTGGCGGGACCAGCCTTATACGTGGCTTTTTTACCGCAACGCCTATCACGGATTCAACAAGCGATTACGAGGCTATAATTTCAGCCCCCGGGGCATATTTGGCTACGGTCCCGGTTTCAGCAGTTTCTGGATGCCAATCGAGCATTGAGTCAGGGAACAAATCCGCAAAAATATTCTCCCGCTGTGGCACGGTGCGTTTAGTCCGACGTTGATGCCGTAATCTCAGGCCACTAAGACTTCGGCATGTTCCATTATCTCATTCGTCGAATACTATTTGGATTCGGCACCCTGTTGGTGATTACCTGCGCAGTCTACGCATTAATCCGCCACATGCCAGGTACGCCACTCACGCTCGATTTGGCGGAGATGAGCCTTGACCAACAGATCAGTTCTTCAGAAATGAAACGTCTGGAACGCCAGTACCATCTCGATCAGCCCTGGTACACGGGTTATTGGCTTTGGGCTGGGAATCTTTTCCGCGGTGATCTGGGACGGTCTATCAAGGAAAAAAAGCCGGTGTCGCGGGTGATTGGAGAGCGTGTACCCCGAACCTTGTTGCTCTCAGGTACCTCGCTGATTCTGTCTTACTTGCTGTCGCTTCCGTTGGGACTCTACAGTACGGCACGAAGTGGTCGATTGGATGAGCGGATTGTGAGTACTTTTCTCTACATGCTCTATGCGGTACCGACGTTTGTGGCTGGGCTTCTGCTGTTGGTCTTTTTCTACAAAGATCTAGCCGGAACACCTTTTCAACTTGAGCCGGGGATGTTCAGTCGCAACTACAGTCAGTTAAGTACAGCAGGGCAGATACTGGATGTCGCAAAACATATGATTCTGCCAGTGATTTGTTTTACTTATGGATCCCTGGCGTATTATAGCCGTTTTATCAAGTCAAATATGGAAGAAGTAGTCAGGCAGGATTACATCCGCACGGCGAAGGCAAAGGGTGTGGGGCCTGTGCGCATCTTGCTGCACCTCGCCTTTCGAAACACTTTAATCCCGTACGTTACCATGATCGGTCTCACGTTGCCCGCGCTGATCGGTGGCTCCGTGGGGTTGGAATATATTTTCAATTGGCCAGGCATGGGGACATTGTATCTGCAGGCACTCTCCCAGCGGGACTACCCGGTGATCATGGGTCTGACGCTGATGTTTTCCGCCCTGACATTACTGGGTCAGTTATTGGCGGATGTCCTCTACGTAGTTGTCGATCCAAGGATTTCCTACCAATAAAAGCATGTTGTCAATTCACGTTATGAGCAGCCGGAAAGTTTACGGTCTGATGAAAATTCAGGACCTTGTCGGGAATGCGCATGCCTAAAAAACAGCCGGATCGTCAAGCCTCGTCGTGCAAAGAAGCCCATCACTCTCCTGGTTTCTGGGCGGAATCCTGGAGTCGCTTATGTAGACAGAAATTGGGGATGGCTGCCCTGGTGTTAGTAGGCCACATGGCTGTTGTGGGGCTTTTTTAACCAGCGATCGTAGGGAC
>JAUWIQ010000176.1 GCA_030605285.1 Planctomycetota bacterium | reverse complement strand
TATCTGATCTACAGCGCCGTGCTCACGGGATTCATTTATCCGATCAGCGGGATGTGGAAGTGGGGTGGCGGCTGGCTTAACGCGATGGGCTTCCACGACTTTGCGGGCTCGGTCGGCGGCCACGCCGTGGGCGGCTTTGCCGGTCTGGCCGGTGCGATTGTGCTGGGACCACGGATCGGTCGCTTTCTCAAGGGAAAATCGGTCGCCATGCCGGGCCACAACCTCACCTTTGCGGCACTCGGGGTGCTGATCCTCTGGATCGGCTGGTACGGATTCAATCCGGGAAGCCAGTTGACTTATGCGGGCGTCGGTAACGCCAACGCGACGGCCTACATTGCCGTAACGACCACCCTGGCCGCAGCGGCCGGGGCGGTGGCCGCGATGCTCGTCAGCTGGATCCTATTCTCCAAACCCGATGTTACCATGGCACTCAATGGTGCCCTGGCCGGTCTGGTCGGGATCACGGCCAATTGCGATCAGGTACCGCTCTGGGCTGCGATTGTGATCGGTCTGGTAGCGGGCCTGTTGGTTGTGATCGGCATCATGGCGCTCGACAAACTACGGATCGACGATCCGGTTGGCGCATTTCCTGTGCATGGCCTCTGTGGCGTCTGGGGTGGTCTGGCGACAGGTATCTTTGGTACGGCGGAAGGACTCTCGTTTGTGACGCAACTGATTGGGACCGCGGTGATCAGTGCCTGGGCATTTTTCACGATGCTCGTGCTTTTCGCTATTCTGAAGGGAATCGGAATTCTGCGAGTTTCCGTAGAAGAAGAAACGCGCGGCTTGGATATTAGTGAACATGGAATGCACGCCTATCCTCAGAGTCAGCTCACGGAGGACCACCTCACCCCAACAACCAGCTAGGGGAGCCCATTTCGGGGCTTTGATGCTGAAAACTAGTTGGGTGATTAATTTTGAACGGATTCCAGAAGGATACCCCAATGACCCGGTCGGGCACTCCGCCTAGCTCGTCCGGGTCGGGGTATCTTTCGTCGTCGCGCGATCGCCTTTGCATCGTTTCCACCCCGCAATTGGCGATCCAATCCGTACGCTGCTGTCTTTCCCGGCCTTGCGACACCGTGGAAGCCTGGATACGATCCTTGAGGATAAGCGGGGCTCCTAATTCTGGCCCCAAGCTGGGTGGCAAACATTAACCGCAGGGCCATTCTTTCCGATGAAATTAATCGTTGCCATTATTCAACCGAGCCGCTTGGAAGCGGTCAAAACAGCGCTCACCCAGGTCGAGGTCGTCCGCCTCACGCTCGTGGATGTAAAAGGCTTTGGTCGCCAAAAAGGACACACCGAGACCTTTCGTGGCCACGATGTCGCGGTCAACCTGTTGCGCAAAGTCCGTCTCGAAATCGCGGTGAATGACGATTTTGTTGAGCCGACCATCGGTGCTATCCTGCAGGGCGGCCGGACTGGCGAGGCAGGCGAAATTGGCGATGGAAAAATCTTTGTGCTCCCGATGGATGATTGCATCCGGATCCGGACCGGCGACCGCGGCAACGCGGCGATCTAAACAGCGCAGCGAGTTCAACGGCCATGCAAGCTAGAGGGCCGCGCGAACCTGCTTCAGCAGCAGACAACGCGGGTTGGCTCATTCCTCCAGGAAACCTTTTCGCCGGGGGAAATACTGGCAAAGCAGGACACCCAGAAAATAAAGTGCCACCAGCGGCATCGCCATGGCCAGCATGCTGAGCGGATCGGCCGGAGTCAGCACCATCGAGACAACGAAGATGACCAGCACCGCCATCCGCCACTTGGCCAGGTACTTGGTCACGTTGAAGACTCCGATGCGTTCCAGAAAAAGCATCACCAGGGGCAGTTGGAAACTGAGCCCGAATCCAAGCGGGAGGAAAATCGCAAAACTCAACCACTCGCTGATCCTCGGATCCGGATCGATCCCCAAGTCGGCGTTGAACGCGAAGAGAAACTTCAAAATGATTGGAAACACGCCGAAAAAGCAAAACAGGGCGCCTGACAAGAAGAGCACAATACTGAAGGGGAGAAAAATATGGACGTACTTCTTCTCGTGAGGATATAAACCAGCGGCTACAAAGGACCAGATAAAGTAGAAGATCAGGGGACTCGCCAGCACAAACCCTGTCACCAGCGAGGCCTTCAGCCAGATCATAAATGCTTCGCTAGGACTCAGCGACTTGATCGACATCCGCTCATCGTCATCCATCGGTCGCCAGACGAACAGCGGCACCAAGTCATCACGGCGAAGTGGGATAAAATCCTGCACGTTTTCAGCGCCTGGCGGGGGCGAAGCGGCCTGCTCGCTGCGGGGGGACTCTGGGGACGAATGCGGCTCGGTTGTTGATGTTTGGGACTCCGGTTTTTCCTCGCCCGCATCGTGCTTCGCTGCTGCGGGCGGTACGACCGCTGGCGGATCAAGGCCCAGTTCGATGCGCACCGCACCCGGATGGATAAAATACATCCGATAGATGTATTGCTGTTGCTCAATAAACTGCTTGACTTGAGCCAAGGTATAGGGAATTGGCTTTCCCGCTGCCGTACGATCTGCCGCAAACTGGCGATACTTCGTGACCGCGTCCGACTCGTAGTAGCCCTCTAGACTTTGCTCCAGAGGACCGTTGATCGTTCGGACGACCCAATCGGCAACGCTCAGACCCACCACCGTACCGGCGACAAGACAGAGCAATGCCCGCACCAGGCAGCGACGAAGGTCTTCGAGATGCTCGCCGAAGGTCATAGTACTCTCGGCAAACAGATCGTCTTTGTCACGCTTGGTCATAGCTACCTGCGATCCTTGAACAAATCAAAAACCCGGTCCTGCGGGTTACCCTGGGACAACCGGATCATCCGGAAGCAGGTCACAATTTTCATGAAACGGGACCCTCGATTGTTTGCTGCAAGGCAATACAGAAGAAATTCGGGTTCCCTAATCCCAGCCTGTCGATAATAACAACGATTGACTCGGCAAACAACTCGCTGAACTTTGGGCACTGAGAACAAGCACAAAAAATGAGTGGTCCTGCGGGAAAAAAATCGGTAAGTGGATCTGGAGAAAATAACCCCTTGCAGAGTAAAACAGCCATGCCTGCGCGAATAGAAATCTGAACACAAACCAACCGTTTAGCGATACCGTGTTATAAGCTGCAATCCTATGCTCTACCCACTCCGCTTTCAGCCGCTCTTCAAGAGATACCTTTGGGGTGGCCGACGTCTGGAAACGGAACTCGACAAAACACTCGGCAACGGAGATGACTATGCTGAAAGTTGGGAAGTGGTCGATCACGGTGAGGACCAGAGTGTTGTTCTCGCAGGTCCGCTCAGGGGGACCACGCTCGACACCCTGGTCCGTGAACACGGCCGCGATTTACTCGGACGGAATTTTCCGCAAGCTGGCTTTCCCCTCTTGTGGAAATTTCTCGATGCCCACAAGGCGCTTTCCGTGCAAGTCCATCCCGACGACATCCGCGCTGCAAAGTTAATTCCGCCCGACCGTGGCAAGACCGAGGCTTGGGTCGTCCTGGCGACGGATCCCGGCGGAGTGCTTTATGCGGGGCTGGAACCTGGGGTGGATCGTGGCGTACTTGAGCAGGCGATTGCCGAGGGAACGAGCCCCTCGTGCCTGCATCGGATTGAGCCCCGGGTGGGCGACTGTTTCTATATTCCCGCAGGAACGGTTCATGCCCTGGGTGCGGGTCTGCTGGTAGCAGAAATTCAGCAGGCCAGCGACACCACCTACCGTCTTTACGACTGGGATCGCACCGGGGCGGACGGGAAAAAGCGCCCACTGCATCTCGAAGCGGGCCTCAATGCCATCGATTTCGCCCGTGGGCCCGTGGAGCCGCAAATCCCACAACCCACGGACCGGCCCGGGAACGAACGTTTGATCGACGGCGAAAAGTTTTGCCTGGACCGCTGGCAGTCGAACGGACCGCTGGCAGTCGGTGGGGACCAGCGGTGCCATCTGCTGGCGGTCCTTGAGGGGCAAATGCGAGTTGCGGGAGATGCCGTCGAGCGGCCGTTGACCCGCGGAGACGTGATGCTCTTACCTGCCTCGTTGGGTGACATCTTGGTGGAACCGAGGGGGGACGCGGCTTTTCTAGACGCCTATTTGCCCTAGCACCCGGTTTGCGATGCTGCGTAGCGCAAAAAGGCAAAGAGATCGCTAGCACTACGAGCAAAGGGACACTGCGGTCACCAGGAACCTGCCTTCTCGCACCCTTCCGCTCTGGCTATACTCCCGCGACCATGTGCCGCCGGCAAACCCCATTCGAATTTTATCTTTGCTTCTCGATCGCCTCTCTGATCTTGTGCTCGGGCTGCCTTGCGGGCAGGTCACAAATCCAGGGTGTCCAACCGCTTGCCCTGCAACAGCGGCGTCTGCAACGTTTCGCCCCCTATCCCGAGGGCAATATCGGTCCCCCGGTACTCGGTCTCCGCCCCCCCGGATTTCGAAAACAAATCAGCGAACCGGCCCGTGTGCGGCAGCAGCGGACGACACCGAGCAGCAGCGAATCCCCTCTGCTCACGCCGCCGGCAACTTGATCCGAAACGTTGCCCCTTGGCCAGGGGTACTCTCAACGTCAATCGCGCCGCCATGATTGCGGATAATCCGCCAGCATTTTGAGAGACCGAAACCAAGCCCTCGGCCCGCCTCACGACCGGAATAAAAAGGATCGAAAAGATGCTTGCGATCTTCGGGCGCAAACCCTGGTCCATTGTCACTCACCACAATCTCAATAACCCCTTTTGGAAAAGCCACTTCCTCACCACGCCGACTGGAGGCAATATCCTGATCGTGTCTCGCAGAAATTTCGATCCGACCACCGTGGCCCATCGCCTCCAATGAATTGGTGCACATGGCCCGCAAGACAACCATCAGCTGAGAAGTGTCCGCCGAGAGCAAAGAGACTCCTTTCTGGACGTTACTGACCATTTTGGCTTCGCGTTGCTGGGAGATCTCCTGCATCCCCACAATAACTTCGTCAATGAGTACCGCCGCATCGACCACTTCGCATCGGGGTGCTGGAGGCCTGGCAAAAAGCATCATGTCCGCGATCATTTCGTGGGCACGCAAGGCCTGAGAATTGATTTTCGCCAAGGTTCGGCGGCGTTCCGGATCGGTTTCGTCGCGCAGGAGCAGTTGTGCTCGACCTGCGATACTTCCCAAGGGATTGTTGATTTCATGACCCGCACCAGCGGCCAGCTTGTACATTGCCTTAAGTTTGTCTTCTTCGACGGCTGCGGCAAATTGGGATTCCAATTGATCAAGTCGCTGTAACCGCTGCGCAAGAGGCATCAGCAACTCCGACGAACGCATGCTGCCGACCCAATGTCGGCGGACGGTGG
>JAUWIQ010000238.1 GCA_030605285.1 Planctomycetota bacterium | reverse complement strand
GCGAAAGATATTGACGTTGATCCCCGACCGCATGTAAAGTCCCCGCCGTTTAAGTGAGCCCCTACCCCAGTCGGCCAATCATCAATCATTCGCTACAGCAAGGATGCTATGCGATGAAAAGTCTGGGTATCATCCAGGGATGGATTTTCGAGTTTGATGGCGTCCTCTATGACGGGACGGCATGGCGCCGTTGGCTGCTGCAGTTGCTCACCAAGCGGGGACTGCACACGCACTACGATGTCTTTTTCCGTCTTTGGGAACTTGAATTCGCATCTCGGGTCCGCAGCGGGGACTGGACCTTCCAGCAAGCGATCGAAAAGATGCTCTTCGCGGTCGGCATGTCGACCGCACATATCAACGAAATCACTCCCGCGTTGCGCTCGAAGCGCAAAAGTCTGGAGGCTGAGGAACGTCTGCTTCCGGGAGTTATGCATACGCTCAAATTCCTCGCTGCCTCTGGATATCAACTCACGGTCTCGGCCGCCGGCGATTGTGTCGATGACCGACTCGGCGAGAAATTGTCGCGACTGGGAATTGCCTCTTGTTTTGATTTTGTGGGAATCTCACCCGATCATGGAGATCGCAGGTTCGCAACCCATCGTTACCAGACAGCGATCAACGCGATGCGACTCTCCAGCGAGGAGGTTGTCTTTGTGGGGCACAACTCGGAACATCTCGCCATCGCGCAATCCCTTGGCCTGCAGACCGTTTCGGTAGCCTGCCCCCAAGCTGCGGTGGCTGACTGGCATCTGGAGCGATTGACGGAACTGACCGAGTTACTGACCGAGTTGCCCAGCTCGCGTCGCGCCGGCTGAGACAACACGGGGCACTATTTCGGCTCGCTAGCAGCGAACCTGACACGTTGTTGGACAGCGAACCGCCATTGCCCTTCCCCCTACGGTCCTGCTATAAGCCTCCGCTCGGCAGGAATTTTCGGGCAGGACCGAAGCTGAGGCGGGGTCTTTCGATCTGCAATCGATCGCCAAAACAGAATGATTTAAGAGGGCAACCCCATGAAACAATCCGGCACCGTTTTTCTCTTGCTCTGCTTGGCTGCACTCAGTGGAGGCTGCAGGATGTGTGATACCTGCTATCCTTTCGGTGGACTCATGGGGCGGAGTGGCGGAAACTTTGAAGAAGACGCACTGGAACCGCGCGAAGGATCCATTCTGGATGGGCCAAATGGGACAACCGTTCCCTTCGAAGGCGGCGGGCTGATCGTACCGGACGAGAATGGCCCCCCAGCGGAACTTCCAGCAGAATGACCCCTGGGGCGAAGCTTGGCCCGGAGTGCGGCGCTTCGCTACATTTCCCAGCCATCGGGCAGCAAACTATTTTTCTCGACAACCACCACACCGTCACGGATGAATACTCCATCCGAGACCTCGTCGTTTGAGACCTGCTCCCTATTTGCGATCTTGGCCCGACGCCCGATGTGGCAATTCTTGTCGATAATCGCGCCTTCGATGATCGCCTCGCTACCGATCCCCAGCGGGGGATGTCCTGCAGCCTGATCGAATGCAATGTCGCTTGACGAATCATAATAATCGGTGCCCATCAGCACCGCATCGCGGATGATTGCATTTTCACCGATACGACATCGTAGCCCAATCGCGCTGTTCTCGATAACCGCACCTTTCTCAATAAGACACCCGTCCGCTACCACGCTGTTGCGGATCGTCGCCTCATCAATTCGCGAAGGAGGTAGATACCGCGCATCGGTATAGATCGGGGATTCGGGCAACATAAAGTTAAAGGGAGTATGGGCCGATGCCAGGTCGAGACTACAACGATAAAACGATCCAATGGTTCCAATATCTTCCCAATAACCATCGAATAAGTGTACATGAACATGTTTTTTCTTGATCGACTCCGGAAAGACCTCTTTGCCAAAATCCTGAAAGTCCGTTTTTTCCAACACCTCGACAAGAAAATCGCGATCAAACAAATAGATGCCCATGCTCGCAAGCAGGTCCCGACCCTTACTTTCCACACCGTGCGCATCGATCCAAGAGGGCTCCATCCGCACCGATTCCATGGCGTCACGGGTCTGGGGTTTCTCGATGAACCCCTTGATTCGTCCATTGTCGTCGAGGTGCATGATGCCGAAATCACCCGCTTCTTCACGATTGACGGGCCTGGCAGCAATGGTCGCCTCGGCACCACTCTGACGGTGGGTTTCCAGCATCTTGGAAAAATTCATGCGGTAGAGCTGATCTCCCGAAAGAATCAGCACGTACTTTATATCCCGTCCTTTGATATAGCCGATGTTCTGCCGCACGGCATCGGCGGTTCCTTGATACCACTCCGAGTTCTTCGTTGTCTGCTGGGCAGCGAGAATCTCCACGAAACCGTCGCTGAAACGATCAAAATTGTAAGCATTGCGAATATGTCGGTGCAGACTGACGGACAAAAACTGCGTGAGTACATAAATTCGTCTCAGCCCACTGTTGATGCAATTTGAGATGGGGATATCGATGAGCCGATACTTCCCAGCTAGTGGCACCGCAGGTTTCGATCGATATCGCGTGAGCGGGTAAAGCCGCGTACCGCGGCCTCCGCCAAGCACCAGTGCCGCTACATCTTTCATGCCCTTTAACCTTTACTGTATGTCCTCTGAGTTCATTCGCGCAGCATGCTCTCGATTAGCGGGTGACAAAATTGACTAAGCGACCCGGTACAACAATCACCTTGACGACCTCCTGTTCTGCCAACAAGCTGGCCACTTTTTCATCCGCCCGCGCGGCAGACTCGATCGCGTCCGCATCGGCATCGGCCACAACCCGGATCTTGCTCCGCAACCGCCCCTTAATCTGAACCGGTATTTCTAACGTATCCTCTTGAATTAAGGAATTGTCGTAGGAGGGCCAGTCCTCGTAGGCCAATGTCTCCGGGTGCCCGAGTAACTGCCACAACTGCTCACAGAGATGGGGTGCCAGGGGAGCGAGCAGCAAAACCAGTCGTTCCATCGCCGACTTCGGTCGCGTCTCCTGTTTGTGAAAGAAATTCGTGAACTCCATCATCCGGGCAATCGCCGTATTGAAACTGAGCGAATCGATGTCTTCCGTGACTGCCTTAATCGTCTTATGCAGAATGCGGTTCTGGTCCGTATTCGGCTCGATCTCCTGGACTGCCTCATTCAAACACAACGGCTCACTCCGCTCATCAACAATCATCCGCCAGCCCCGATCTAAGCATCCCCGGACTCCATTGACACCCTCCATGCTCCAGGGTTTGGTCGCGGCAAGCGGTCCCATAAACATCTCGTAGAGCCGCAGCGCATCGGCACCGTATTCTTGGCCCACCACGTCCGGGTTAATCACGTTCCCGCGACTTTTAGACATCTTGTATGCGCGACTCTCGAGCCGGATGGCAGGCTCCGCCGAAAGTACGAAAAATTCCCCCTGCTTCTCACACGATTCTGGTGGCACACTCACGGGCGCCACCTCGCTGAGACTCGCTGCTTCAATCCACTGGCCCTCGTCATTCCGCCGCACCGCGGCCGCACTCACCCAACCTCCATCTCCGCGCTGGTAACCCGTGAATTCAATCTGCCCGAGGATCATGCCCTGGTTGATCAATTTTCGGTAGGGTTCGTCGGTGCTGACATGCCCGCGATCGAAAAGCACCTTGTGCCAGAATCGGGAGTAGAGCAGATGTAGCACGGCATGCTCCGCTCCCCCGATATAGAGATCGACTGGCATCCACGCCCGCTCGATGTCCGGATCGACGAGCCGCTCGGCATTTTTCGGGTCGAGAAAACGCAGGTAGTACCAGCAACTGCCGGCCCACTGGGGCATGGTGTTGGTCTCCCGCTTGTAGCGGACCGAGTCGATCACCGGAAACAACCAATCTTGCGGGGCCTCGTCGAGTGGCGGATCTACGCGTCCGTGGGGCTTGTAATTGTCCATCTCAGGCAAGTCGACCGGAAGATCTTCTTCCGCGACCGGGCGGACAAATCCCGTGGGCTCCCCGTCCGCATCCAACTCGTGCAGGATTGGAAAAGGCTCGCCCCAGAATCGCTGCCGGCTAAAGAGCCAATCCCGCAATTTAAAGTTGACGGCGGCACGCCCCATTCCACGCTCCGCGAGATCCACCGTGATTTTCTCTTGAAACTCGGGGGTGGCAAGCCCATCGTATTCGCCGGATCCAATGGCCGTGCCCACCCCCGCAAACACGGCCCGGCCCGCGAGTACCTCCTCGCGACAGATCGAGTTCTCCGCTGCTTCCGCAAGAGGCCCGGGGTCGACTACCGGAACGATGGAAAGATCAATCTGTCGGGCAAATTCTTAATCGGGCTCGTCGTGTGCCGTGACGGCCATGATCGCACCGGTTGCGTAACTAATGAG
>JAUWIQ010000462.1 GCA_030605285.1 Planctomycetota bacterium | reverse complement strand
GGAGCCCGCGATACTGCCAACTGGAATGCAAACGCGATTCGCGACCGGGGAGGCGGTCCCCCCTCCCGAATCATGCGCTCCGCCAGCGCCCGAGCGGCCTCAAGAAATGTCGGGTCATTCAGGAGTACGAGTGCCGCCAAGGGAGTGTTCGAGCGAGGTCGCTCCGCGGTGCATTCTTCGCGACTGGGGGCATCGAAGGCCCGCAGCATCGGATGCAGAAATTGTCGCTGCCAATGGACATAGACACCCCGTCGCCACTGGCGCTGGTCCGAGTCTGCGGTATAAGTGCGTTCTGGAAAGTTCAAGTGCCGATAATATCCGGCAGGCTGATAAGGACGGGAACTATCGCCCCCCAAGTCTTTTTTCAGCAAACCACTGATGAACAGCGCGTTGTCTCGAATCAATTCCGCAGGCAGTCGATAGCGGCTCTGGCGAGCGAACAAACGATTTTCCGGGTCCTCGCTTGGTAAGGAGCCCCTTGGAAGCGAAGACTGTTGATACGCCCGGCTCAGTACGAGGAGCTTCATCATCTGCTTCATATCCCAGCCACTCTCGACCAGCCGGATCGCGAGGGCATCCAACAGCGCGGGATGGCTGGGCGGAGTACCCTGGCCCCCAAAATCGTCCAACGGACCGGCGAGACCCCGACCGAAGAGCAAATACCAGCAGCGGTTGGCGAAGACGCGGGCCGTCAGCAGGCCCGTGCCCGTTTTTGTATCGGTCAGCCAGCGGGCCAGGTCCCAGCGGTCCGCTCGCTTTCCGTTCGTCGCCAGCGTTCCCAGAAACTCAGGGATCGCCGGTTGGAGGACCTCGCCCGTCTCGTCGCGCCAGTTGCCACGGGGCAAGACCCGCGTAATACGCGGCTCGACCGCCACCGTGATCATGGTCCGTCGCGCCCGTTTTTCGAGCGCCGCCAGCTGACGCTCGAGTTTTTCAAGCGGCTCACCTGGCTCACCTGGCTCACCCTGCGCACGCAACTGCTCAATCTGAGCTGCAAGATCGGCCCGTTGCTCGTAGTCGCTCGGACTGAAAACCATCATTTCCGGTTCGCGCTTGGTGGGCAGCGTGTTGGCCCCGGAAAATGTTTTCTCGTCCTCCACGTCGGCGAAGAAGGCCGCCATCGCATAGAAATCGCGCGTGGTGTAGGGATCGAATTTGTGGTCATGACACTGACAGCAACCCATGGTTGCCCCCATCCAGACACCCGAAAGATTGCGGATCCGGTCGGCGGCGTAGATCGCCAGATATTCTTTTTTCTGCACGCCCGCTTAATGGGAGGTCTGCAGCACACGGTTGTATCCGGAGGCAATTTTTAGCTCGATCGCACGTTCTTCCGTAAGCTGTGCGGAGTTGCCTGCGGCAATCAAATCGCCCGCCAGCTGTTCGTGCGTGAACTGATCCAGGGGCATGTTCTCGTTGAAGGCATTGATGACGTAATCTCGATATGGGGAAATACTCTGGTCCTGATCCCCGTGATACCCGACGGTGTCCGCATAGCGAACCAGGTCCAACCAGTACATCGCCATTCGCTCTCCGTAATGGGGTGAGGCGAGCAGCCGATTGACAAGTTGCTCGTAGGCCTGCGGCTGTTTCTCGGCGAGGAAGTCGGCAACCTCCTCGGGTGTGGGTGGCAGGCCAGTTAAGTCGAAATAGAGACGACGCATTAAGGTAATGCGCTCGGCATCCGAGGAGGGTTGCCGTCCTTGGCTCTCGAGTGCTGAGAGGACGAAGTGATCGATCCAGTTGCGACACCAATCTGGATCACGGACCGTCGGTACCGCAGTGCGAATCGGTTGCTGGTAGGCCCAATGTTCCTGCCAAACGGCCCCCTCTTCGATCCAGCGGCCGAGCAAATCGATCTGCTCCGGGCTGAGCGTTTTACCCGCATCGGGATGGGGCATCTGTTCCTCCGGATCGGCCGAGTGAATCCGCCGCATCACTTCACTTTCCTGCGGTTTTCCCGGAACAATTGCCGTTTCGCCAGAATCTCCCGCTCCGAAGGCGCTATTGCGGTCATCGAGCCGCAAACCCCCCTCGCGATGGTTCCTGTCCGGTCCGTGACAAAAAAAACAATTAGCAGAGAGTATGGGACGTACCTCCTGATTGAAGTCGATCGGGGGCCGGGGATGTTTGTCGTCTGCTAGCATTCCCAGAGGGGCAATCAAAAGCCCGGCGACTATGCTACATAAGGCAAGACTTTGAGACGTAAGAATTTTCATCACACCAACTTTGAGGGTCACCGTAGGCTGCCACTTGCGGCTGCGAGTGAAGATGCAATCACAGCAGTCAATGACGACATTCAGTAGGGCGGGAGGATCTGTTTCGACTCAAGAACATTCTAACCCGACATCGAAGCAGCAGTCAAACTGCTACCCCGGCCTTACCGGTCCAATGCAGATCGTTTTTTTCTACTGCAAGTTGTTCTCCAGCCCATTCGGGTTTGCCGGGATGGTCCCTTAGGATTAGTCCCCAATGATTGCTCTTCATAGAACAAGCCCCTGCAGAGTAGAATGGAGCGGAAATACTGCCTCAGAAACGAACCTCTCTGTCGCGCGAAAGACGCCGGATGAAACGCTCCGCTCGTTCTGCTTTTAGACAGAGATTGTGGTCGTCTCTTGGACTCTCGGTTCTGCTTCTTTCCACAGCCACCCTGGTATTCTTGGGGTGTGATAAGCTCGCGGTTCCGCCCGCAGAGACGACACAAAAAAAATTGTTAGCCGCCATCGCTGCGGTCCGC
>JAUWIQ010000248.1 GCA_030605285.1 Planctomycetota bacterium | reverse complement strand
GCTCGATACCCTTGCCGCGTACCCCGTCGACCTGCTTCGGCCAGGCCTCAGCAAGTCCCGGTTTTGCTGCCTCCGCACGATTTTCAAGTTTCTTTCCCGCAAAGCTCTCCAGCGGGTAGTCGGCGATGGGTCGGGGAAGGTCGGGATCGCTGTTTTTTTCGCGCCAGGAAATCCATCGCTTCCGGGTGGCGGGTGCCGCGGCATACCGGGCAAGTTCCGCTTCCGCGGCCTCGATTTGACGGTCGAAGCTGGAGAGCTTGTCTCGTTGTTCCGCGGAGGCGAGCAGCAGGGTCGGTACGGGCATCGCATCGGTTTCCGAGGAATTCACACCCGCTTCGTCAATGTTGTCGAAAAAACTGCAAAGCTGATAAAACTCTTTTTGGGTAATGGCGTCGTACTTGTGGTTGTGGCAGCGGGCGCATTCAAGCGTCATTCCCAGCAGGGCTGTGCCCATCGTAATCACGCGGTCGGCCACATATTCGCTGCGAAATTCTTCGGGGACTGCGCCACTCTCCTCGTTCTGCCGATGCAAGCGGTTGAAGGCCGTTGCCAACCGCTGCGAGTCGGTCGCCTCCGGGAGCAAATCTCCGCCGAGTTGGCAGGTGATGAACTCGTCGAACGGCATGTTTTCGTTCAGTGCCTGCACCACCCAGTCCCGCCAGGGCCACACGTCGCGGTAGCGGTCGATTTGATATCCGGATGTGTCGGCATAGCGGGCCAGATCCAACCAGGAACTCGCCATGCGGATCCCGTAGCGGGGCGAAGCGAGCAGGCGGTCAACCAGGCGCTGGTAGCTACCCGCCTCGCGATCGGCCAAGAAGGCATCTGTCTCCGCAGTCGTGGGGGGCAACCCGGTAAGGTCGAGGCTGAGGCGTCGAATCAACCGTTCCCTCGTGGCGGGCGCTGCAGGCGTGAGCCCTGCGGCGGGGAGCTGGGCACGGACAAATTGATCGATGGGATGGATGGTGCCCTCCGCGACTTGCGTGGCCGGGAGTGGAGGGGGCTCGACCGCTTGCAGCGACCAGTGCGGTTCCCAACGCGCCCCGGCGGCGATCCAGCGACCGACGAGTTCGATTTCCTCCCCGCTGAGCTGCCGGTCTGCATCGGCCGGAGGCATCCGCTCCTCGGGATCGTCGGCGACAAGACGACGATAGATTTCACTCTTCTCAAGGTTCCCCGGGGTGAGCAGGGGTAAGCCGTGACTCGACTCGTGCGAAAAAACTTGATCTTGATCGCTCAGATTCAGTTCCGCCTGCCGCGATTCGGTATCGGGTCCATGGCAGCCGAAACAGCGATCCGAGAGGAGCGGTTTGATATCCCGATAGAAATCGACCGCCGTGTTGTCTGCCGCGAACAGGCTGGAGGGGAAACACGCGGCAGCAGCCAACAGCAGGAGGGTTTGCATCGCTCGGCCGCGGAAAAAGTCCTTCATCTCGCAGTCACCCTGCCTTTGCGCTACGATTGCGATCATCGGCGATCTGCCGCGAAAAGCAGGCCCCGCTGCCACTTCTGCGGAGAGCGGGAGGGGGGCGAGCCGGTTTCCGGGTGGGATTTTTCGCGAGAGAGTACCCTTCGAGTGTAACCTTGCTGCATTTGTCGCGTCAAGGATTTCCAGATTGGCAGGGGAGTAACCCGCAGCCGGCGGGCTTTATTTCTTTAGAAAAGTCATCGTATCGAACGCGTTTCCCGGGATCGTGGCATCGAGAGGAAGCGCGCGAAAACCGATGAAGCCATCGCAGTCGACCAGCCACGCCGCACGGACCTTACGCATGATATCGCCTGCCAGAGTGCAATGCGCAGTTTTTTGAGGTCGAGCTGTCCCAGAGGCAGGCTAGGGATCACACCCTCGTTGCCGACAATGCGTGACACGCCCGCAAGCCTGGCTGCAAGCCGGGATCATTGGGAACTCATCTTGCCGCGACGGTCCAGCGGCTGCCGGAGCGTGGCATCGAGGTAATCCCGATTCATCTGGGCGATAAACTGGATACTGATCTCCTTGGGGCACTGGGCTTCACACTCGGCATAGTTGCGGCAGGCACCGAAACCTTCCTGATCCATCTGGTCGACCATTTTTTTGACCCGGCCATAACGTTCTGGCTGGCCTTGCGGCAAAAGCCCCAGGTGCGAGACCTTGGCGGCGGTGTAGAGCATGGCCGCGCCGTTGGGACAGGCGGCCACGCATGCGCCACAGCCGATACAGGTGGCTGCGTCGAGTGCCTGCTCCGCGCGTTCCGGTTCGATCGGTATCGAGTTGGGTTCCGGTTTGGGACCGGAGTGAAGTGTGACATAACCTCCGGCGCGCATGATGCGGTCGAATGCGGAACGGTCGACGATCAGATCGCGGACTAACGGGAAGGCGGTCGAACGCCAGGGCTCGATGGTGATTTCGTCGCCGTCGGTAAAGTGACGCATGTAGAGTTGGCAGGTAGTGGTCCCTTGCAGGGGCCCGTGTGCTTTGCCATCAATTACCAGCGAACACATGCCGCAAACCCCTTCGCGACAGTCCGAATCGAAGGCTACGGGTTCCTCACCCTTGGCCGTCAGCTGTTCGTTGAGAATATCGAGCATTTCCAGAAAGGACATGTCCGCTTCGATCCCGCTGAGCTCGTAGCGCACGAACTGGCCTTCCTGCTGGGCATCCTTCTGCCTCCAGATTCGCAAGGTGAATTTCATGTCTTGTAATTCCTCTGCGCCAGGGGGATCGCGTCAAATTCGAGCGGTTCGCGGTGCAGTTTGGGGGCGGTATCTTCGCCCTGGTACTGCCAAACGGAAACATGTGCAAAGTTCTCGTCGTCGCGCAGTGCCTCGCCCTCCTTCGTCTGATGCTCTTCGCGGAAGTGACAGCCACACGACTCGTCCCGCTCGAGTGCGTCTTGGCACATCAGGTCCGCAAACTCAAAAAAGTCAGTCAGGCGGCCACCATGTTCGAGGGACTGGTTCAGTTCTTGCCCGCCCCCCGGGATCCCGACCTCAGCCCAGAACGCATCGCGGAGTTCGGGGATGCGGCGCATGGCATCGCCAAGTTGCTCTCGATTTCGGGAGATCCCACACTGGTCCATCATCAGTTTCCCTAACTCCCGGTGGAAGGAGGCGACCGAGCGCTTGCCTCGGGTGTCGAGCAATGTACGGACGCGATCGCGGACCTCGTTTTCTACCGTCTTGAACTGTTCGTGATCGGTTGTGATCTCCGCATAGGGGTTACTGCTCAAATAATCGCCGATTGTGGCTGGCAGCACAAAATAGCCATCTGCCAGACACTGCATCAGAGAGCTCGCCCCCAGGCGGTTGGCTCCATGATCGGAGAAATTGGCTTCTCCGATCGCGAACAGACCGGGGAGCGTGGTCATCAGGTTGTAGTCGACCCAGAGGCCACCCATCGTGTAGTGGGGCGCGGGGTAGATCCGCATCGGCGATTTTTTGGGATTGTCGTTTGTGATCCGTTCGTACATTTCAAACAAATTAGCATAGCGAGCATTGATCACGCTCTCTCCCTGCTGCTTGATCGCATCGCGAAAATCGAGAAAGACTCCATAGCCGGTGGCGCCGACCCCCAGCCCGCTATCGCAGACATCTTTGGCATTGCGCGAGGCCACGTCGCGGGGCACGAGGTTCCCGAACCGCGGATAGCGCTCCTCGAGATAGTAATAGCGATCCGCTTCAGGGATCTCGGTCGGCTTGCGCTGATCGCCCGCGGTACGTGGGACCCAGATTCGCCCGTCGTTTCTGAGCGATTCGCTCATCAGCGTCAATTTGGCCTGATGGTCACCGGAGGCGGGGATGCAGGTGGGGTGAATCTGCGCGTAGCAGGGGTTGGCAAACCCGGCACCCCGGCGATAGGCCCGCCAGATGGCGGTCACATTGCAGCCCTTGGCGTTGGTGGAAAGATTGTAGACATTGGAATAACCGCCGGTGGCCAGCACCACGGCGTCGCCAGCTGCCGAATGGATTTCGCCCGTGACCAGATCGCGAAACACAATTCCCCGCGTGCGGCCATCGACGACGACAAAATCGCACAGTTCCGCCCGAGTGTGCATCCGCACCCGCCCCGCGTCGATTTGCTCTGCGAGTGCCGAATTGGCACCAAGAAGCAGTTGCTGGCCGGTCTCCCCACGACAGTAAAAGGTCCGCTGTACGAGTACGCCGCCAAAGGAGCGGTTGGCCAACAGGCCTCCGTATTCTCGTGCAAAGGGGACACCTTGCGCGACTGCCTGATCGATGATCCCGGTACTCAGTTCGGCCAAGCGGTAGACATTGGCTTC
>JAUWIQ010000381.1 GCA_030605285.1 Planctomycetota bacterium | reverse complement strand
GAGATGACTGCAGCCAAGTTGCTGAATCTCTACTAACAGGACATGATGCAGCCAACCGCTACGGAGATTGCGCGCAAAACCGTATGGGGTGGCTGCTTGCGGGCATTAATTTCCACTGGGAAGAGGGGTAGTAGCAGAATAAACTTACGCTGGGCAAGGGCAGCTAAACCAGCGGTAAAACACCGAATAAGATGGCAAACAAGCCTCTGCTGGCACTGCGAACATCGCCAGCAACCCGAGACAATAAATTGTGCGTTATCTCGTGGAAACTGCGGCATGGCAATCGCACCGCCAGATCGCACAAGCAGTCACCGATCACTTGATGGCCTTAACCAGAAATGGGCATTCAGCAAGACGAGATATTGGCATTTGCCAGTTCGACTGCCTCCTGTTCATCCACGCACAATCGCCGGATTGCCGTTGCGCGGCCTGTGGAGCGATCCACATCGACGATCGTCCCACAAAGCCGTACATCCCCCGTGGCGACATCGAAAGGAGTCGGCGAAAAAGTCCGGGTGGTTTCGAGTACACGATCAAACCGACGACCGAGGATACTGGCATAGGGACCGGTCATCCCCACATCGCACTGAAATGCAGTCCCCGCTGGCAGAATCGTCTCGTCTGCCGTAGGAACATGGGTGTGGGTTCCCAGAACAGCGGAAACACGTCCATCCAGAAACCGGCCCATCAACTGCTTGTCGCTGGTCGCCTCAGCGTGCATGTCCACTAGAATAACTTTGACTTCCTCATCCAGCTGCTCCAAGATCCGTTCGACTGCTGTAAAAGGGCAATCGACTGGCTTCATAAAGACCCGTCCGATCAGGCTGATTACGGCGACTGGAATGTCCGCTGCAGTTTTGACAACCGCAACGTCGCGACCGGGTGCCTTTGCCGGATAGTTGGCTGGCTTGACGATGTTAGAATGTGTCTCAAGAATCCGGATAATTGACCGGCGGCGGTAGATATGGTCCCCAAGCGTAATCGCCTGGACGCCCGCAGCCACAAGCTCTTCATAATTGGACGGGGTTAATCCCGACCCGCCGGCAACATTTTCTGCATTGGCAACGACTAAATCGATCTGCTCGCGCACCACAAGCCCGCCGAGCGCCTGACAGACGATCTTTCGACCCGGTTTGCCGACAATGTCGCCAATCAGTAATATTCGCACGGCCATCGACTCCCTAAATGGGCTGATGAAACACGTTCCTTGATAGCTCTACCAAAGACGGCGTCTTGTTCCACAAATCAGTGGGCCACTTCCGTAACCCTCGTTTCTCGCAACACAGTCACCTTAATCTCACCGGGATAGGTCAGCTGCTTCTCAAATTCATCGGCAATATCCCGGCAGATTTTTGCCGCAGACTGGTCGCTTGTCTGTGCGGAGGAAACCATGACGCGGACCTCACGCCCCGCCTGAACCGCAAAAGCCTGTTGGACACTTTTAAATTGCCGGGCAATTGATTCGAGCTCCTCCATCCGTTTTACATAACGATCCAGAGTTTCGCGCCTCGCACCTGGTCGCGATGCACTACAGGCATCCGCTGTTGCGCATATCATCGTGTACGGATATTCTAAACGGATGTCATCGTGGTGGCCGAGTGCCGCATGCACGACCTCCGACCCCTCACCATATCGCTTCAATAAATCGGCGCCAATCTTCGGGTGCCCGCCCTCCACATCGTGATCGGCTGCCTTGCCAATATCGTGCAGAAGACCACACCGGGTCGCCAGCGTTCCGTCAAACCCCATTTCTTCAGCAATTGCACCCGATAAAAAGGCTACCTCAATCGAGTGTCGTAGCACATTCTGACTGTAACTTGTACGAAACTTCAAGCGGCCCAACAAATGAATAATCCGTTCATGCAGGCCATGGATATCCACTTCATCTGAAGCTTCTTGGCCCTCTTTTTGAATATGTTTGTCCATCTCTTGTTCGATCTGCCGGACCACCTCTTCAATACGACTCGGATGAATCCGACCGTCTGCAATCAGGCTATTGAGAGACATCCTCGCAATCTCGCGTCTTACCGGATCGAATGCACTTACAATCACAACACCCGGGGTATCATCAATAATCACATCCACACCCGTTGCCTTCTCAATGGCACGGATATTACGACCCTCCCGCCCGATAATCCTCCCCTTCATTTCATCGTTCGGGATATCGACCGTACTGGTCGTGGTCTCGGCGGTATGGGCAGCGGCATATCGCTGGATCGAAGTCAACAACAAATCTTTCGCTTTTTGATCCATAATTTCAGCGATGTGCTTTTCATGCTTTAAAATGATCGAGCCTGTTTGCTCAGTGAGTTCCTGATCAAGCATTTTAAGCAAATGATCGGTAGCTTCCTCCGTAGTCAAGCCGCTCATTTGGTGCAACGTCTGTCGTTGCATGTCCAGCAGTCGATCCAATTCCTCGTTACGGCGCTTGATCTCGGCCATCCGCTCAGAAATTTTCCGCTGGTTGCTTTCTACCAGGCGTTCCTGCTTCTGCAACTCTTCTCCGCGAGTTTCCAGCAGGTCACTCCGCTTGTCTAATTCCCGCCCGCGCTGATGGACTTTTTCTCTGCCCGCCGAGAGTTCCGTTTCCGCTGCCGCCTTTTGCTGCAATGCGAGTTCCTTCAACTCCAACTCGGCTTCCTTGCGTCGGGTATCGATTTCTGTCTCTGCTTTTGCAAGAATTGCGCGGGCTGTCGATTCGGCATCCTTGCGTCGCAACCGATCAAGTACTTTGACGACGATGATTGCCAATACCTCCGCTATGACAAGCATCGCGATAAGCAACCAGAACTGGATTGAAATCAAATCCATCACGCCCTACTCCCTCTATCTCGTCGGCGACGAGGTGACGGCAATTCGAGATCCGTTTCCTGCCGGGCGAAGACCATCGTCAGGGCCCATCAGCCAGGACGATACAAACACCCAACAAAAAAAGATCGATTTCCAGAGGGAAGAGACAGGGAGCGGACTGTCTATCCGAGAGAGATCATCGCAATCGCATTTTTGTTCGGGCCTACCGCCAGAAAATCACCAAGACTGGCAGCAAGCAATAGGCACCCCGGGCAACCCACGGCCTGGATCAAAGGCCGCAATCTGTTCGAGTGGTTGGGGACCGGAAACAACACGATCAAGTACGAATTTACCACACCCGAAGGAGAAGCAGACCGACAATCGATTGCCGGTACGACTGAAGACCCTGAT
>JAUWIQ010000348.1 GCA_030605285.1 Planctomycetota bacterium | reverse complement strand
TGGCAACCGCACCCGATCAAGAGGAAGACGAGTTCGATGTCACAAAAGCAGAAATTATGCTTCCCTTGCCACCACAAAAGCTGCCCGCCACGGGGCAAATTGCCTACCGAACGAACGCATTGAAACTAGAATTAAACCAAGACGCATGGGTCCGTGCCGGTCGTATTCAGCCGAGCGAACCAGAGGCGATGCATCATGCGTTTTGCAGGACTTCCCCTGTAACCGGAGATGACTCCGAGCAAAGGAATTTTTCCAAACGTGGATTCTCGGACAAATGGCGGAGTACGAATATTGCGGCCTACATGCCCGGTAGTTCTTCGTTTGCGTTTCCACCAGATACGGGATTTTCAATTCCCAAAAAGTGTGCACTGGTATTCCTCTATCACTACAACACCATCGGTACCGAAATTACGGATCACCCCAGACTGGGAATTTTTCTACATAAGAAAAAACCTTTGTTCCAGCTCAAAATGGAAACGATTGAGCGACGCGATTTTCGGATTCCACCCTACACCAAAGATTATCAGGTCCAGGACGACTACGTTGCTCCAGAGGATGCGTTGCTCTTTGGGATTGCACCCCATATGCATTATCGGGGGGCAAGCTTTCAATGCGAAGTGGAGTTGCCCAATGGATTCAAAAAAGTAATTTTTTCCATGCCTAACTATCGAATGACGTGGCAAGGGCTTTACTGGTTCAAGAATCCGGTTGCAATTCCAAAAGGTACAACCATTGAGTGCAGCGGCACGTTTGACAATTCTGCATTCAATGAACTGAATCCCGATCCCTCCACAGAAGTGGTCTACGGTCAACAGTCCTGGCGCGAAATGTTTGAGGGCTGGCTTATTTACAGTGAGCGCACAGAAGAGAATACGAAAAAATTTGGTGAGCTGTTTCAAGCCGGATCGATACAGAACGGAGACGATCCAAACCACCAAGTCGAAAAACAGCATCAAAAGCCAGACCGAACTGGCGCAGCTGCCTCCCCCCGTTGCGCGGAATCCTCTCCGCCCCTGAGCACCCTTCGTCGCCAATCGGCGGTGTTCGGTCCGTCAGCAATCATCGGTATGCCGGTTTCGTTTACACCGATGACGCAGCTTGTATCGGCTAGATCATTGTAGCGACTACCCTTTGCCTGGCGATCGGATCAACGCAATCAGCGACACGTCTAATCTTGGCGGCTACAATAGAAGAAAGCGGTTTCAGGGTCCAACGGGATGGCTCGCCAGGTACGATCCAACGGGCCTTTCATTTAGAACGTTGTACTGCTTACTGCGTGCGAGGTTGCGTTGACGAGTTCACACGATCCATCCTGCGAGACCGCCGCAGACTCTCAGCCGTTTTCAGCGATTCCCGCGGCATCGTGTGCCCCTCCAGGTCGCCTTGAGCTGGACCGCGGCGCACCGCTGTCCTTCACCTTCGATGGTCTGCCGATCGAAGCGTACGAAGGCGAAACGATTGCAGCGGCGTTGCTCGGCAGCGGTCGACGGGTCCTCCGCGTTACCGACCGGCGTGGTGAGGTACGCGGTCTGTTTTGTAATATGGGCATCTGTTTTGAATGTCTTGTCGAGGTCGATGGCCAACCGAACCGGCGGGCTTGCCAGCACCCGGTCACTGCAGGGATGCAGGTAAGAAGTCAGAATGGAACCGCATGCTCGGAGCAGCAAACATGATCCGCCGAGAACTTGTGATTGTCGGAGCCGGACCGGCCGGCATGGCGGCGGCGATCACGGCAGGCCGCAGGGGTACGCGGGTGACCGTCATCGACGAGAATCCGGCGAGCGGGGGGCAGATTTATCGTCAACCGCCGCAGTCTCTTGCCAAGAGCCCTGCCCCCGCGCACGACGAAAGTGCCGCGCACGGTGCCCAGTTGCGTGACGCGTTCGCCCGTCTCGGTGACCGCATGGAACTGCTTTCGGGGACAACGGTCTGGGGGTACTTTCCGCAGCGGCGACTGGCGATTCGCAACGAGCAGGGGTGGCAGATGATTGAGGCCCAGCAGGTGATTCTTGCCCCGGGCGCCTACGAATTTACTCCCCCCTTCCCAGGCTGGACGCTGCCCGGCGTGATGACCCCCGGGGCCGCCCAGTCGATGGTCAAAACGATGAAGATTGTGCCGGGCAAGCGGGTGTTGATCGCCGGCAGCGGACCCTTCTTACTCGTCGTCGCAGGCCAACTGCAGGCCGCCGGAATCGAGGTGGTGGGCGTCGTCGAAGCGGCCCGCCGTCGCGATCTCCTGTGGCAGCTGCCCGGTTTACTCTCGGATCGCAAAATGCTGGCTCAAGGCCGTCACTATTACCGCATCCTAAAGCAGGCCGGTATCCCGTTTCACTGGGGACACCTGGTCACGGAGGCGAAAGGCAGCGAATCGGTCACGGAGGCTACGATCACACCCTGCAGCGCCGAGTCGCGTCCGCAGGGCCCGGGCATCACGATCCCGATCGACACGCTCTGTGTGGGCTATGGCTTTGTACCGCGCATGGAATTGGCACAGCTGGCGGACTGCCGCATACAATATTCTGAACTGCTCGGGGGCTGGATTCCCCAAGTCGATGAGAATTTTGAGACGAGCGTACCGGGTCTGCGGGTCGCTGGAGACGGCGGCGGCGTCGCCGGAGCGATGGTCGCGGAGTGGGAGGGTACGCTGGCCGCACTCGCCGCGCTCCACCAACTCGGAGAACTCGATGCAGCGACATTTGAAACGCAGCGCGGTCCGACTGTTGAGCGTCTTCGTAAGTTTCAAACATTTCGGGCGGCGCTCGACAAGATCTATCGCATTCGACCTGGATTGATCGATTTGGCCCTCCCAGATACGATAGTTTGCCGCTGCGAAGAACTTACCCGCCACGAGGTGGAACAGGGCATTCAATTTGGCGGCACCGAGATGCGAACACTGAAGGTCATCACGCGGGTCGGAATGGGACCCTGCCAGGGCAAGATGTGTTGGCCTACGGTGGCACGCATGATCGCCACCCAAAAAGGCAAGTCGATCACCAACGTTGGCCCGGTGGGGGTTCGCCCCCCTATCGGACCCTTGGAAATGGCCGATTTACTGAATCCCCAACCGATGGAAACACCGGCCGAAACACCGGCCGAAACACCATAGACGAGCGGCACAAATCAACATGAAGCAGACGGCAGACGTTATCGTCGTGGGAGGTGGGGTGATCGGCGGCGCCGTGGCCAATACTAATCTGATAAACTATTGAGTCGAAGGAGCATGGAAGACGTGAAGAGGAAGGAGTAGCAGCATGGGTACTCGCCATTTCAAATCGACTCGCGGCTTCACGCTCGTCGAACTGCTGGTGGTGATTGTCGTGATCGTGATCCTGCTGGCCCTCCTGCTGCCAGCCGTGCAGAGTTCCCGTGCCAGCGCCCGCTCGGCGGAGTGCCAGAACAATCTCAAACAGCTGGGGCTCTCGTTCAAAAAAGCCCAGGCCAACATCGGCTCGCACCTGCGGGTCC
>JAUWIQ010000140.1 GCA_030605285.1 Planctomycetota bacterium | reverse complement strand
CGGGCGAACGCGGGGCAGGGAGTGGCAGCAGAACGATCGAGGCAACGGGCGATCGGCCGGCTTTCAGACCGTTCCGAACGCTGACGTTTTGTTGGGGTGGGCGAGGGGAATTGAACCCCCGACCTCCGGAACCACAATCCGGCGCTCTAACCAACTGAGCTATAGCCACCAACTGGATCATTAATGTCGCAGGACTACCGAGACAGCCATGATAATACTGCAGGAAGGGAGGGTCAACGGTTCGCCCATTTCAGCGATCGTCTTCTGCGGCATCACCAGCGGAGAGGAACTCCCGATACTCGGAATCCAACTTTGTGAGCGACACCCCCGATTCTCTCGCGAGTGTTTCGGGTCGCGCACTGCCACGGTACACTGCGCGGAGGTAAGCGGTAACCGCCTGACGGTATCGCCCCTCATCTGCGAGCATCAGAAAAGCAGCCTGACCGGCTGCTTGGGAGTAAAGGGTCCGAATTCTCGGATCGCGTTGCAGATCGGCAGCGCTGTAGGCAACCAAACGTTCGAAGGGGACATAAAACTGATCTTGCTCGAATCGGTGACGGGCAGCAGGCAACCGTCCTTCCTGTAACCCACCCAGGGTAGTGTAGGCTGCCGCCGGTTGCAGCGATTCCATGAAGCAGGCAATCCCCTCCGTGATCCAGAAATTATTTTTTAGGCGACTCACTTTGCGAGCCGGAATCATTTCTGAAAAAAGCTGGTGCGTCGCTTCATGCATAGTGTGATTCGCTCCAATTCTTTTTCTTCTGGATTTCCCTCGGCGGCGGCAAAGAAATAGGCGGTGTTTTGGTTTTCAAAATAGAAACCGAGTGTGCCTTCGATACCGGGCTGTAGCTGTCCGAGTGTTGCGTTGTAATCCGAGCGATCTCGAAAGTAGACTACTTTATGTCGACCCGAGGAGCGCTGCGGCGGCGTTCCTTGAGAAAACATTTTTTTAAGATCTTGGGCAGAGAGGTGGTAGGCGGCAAACATCTGCCACCAGGCGCTATAGAGCTGCTCGAGTTGCAGGGCAACCCGCACGCCCGCCTGCGGGCTGTGATTGGTGGTGACCTCGTAGTGCTCTGTTTCAATCTTCCAGCCCTGACGAATCTCTTTGTGAAGTTGGGCATCTTTGTCGGCACGGATCCAGCGGCCCCGATAATAACGTTCCCCCTTTTGGTAGCGCGGGAGATGATCGGCGGGCAGCCAGCCAAATTCCTCACTCCATATTTCGCCCGCCTCTTTCCGCTGCTTCCTCTCGGGAGTCAGCCAGTGGTTCCCATCTTTCTGGTAATCGAGCAGTTGCCGCGCTGCGGCAAGATTGGGGGCGTGATAGAGGGACTCGTAGAGAATCATTATCGACTCGGTTGCCCGTTTGCGTGCCGCAAATTGTCGAGCAAGCTCTAGGAGATCCTCGCCGTGCTGCTGACAAAGCTGTTGAAACTTGTCTGCCAGTTGCGATTCCCCTCCGACGGCGGTAGCTGGTGGACCGGGGTGGAATAAATAGATTTTGTCCAACGCGCGTTGCGGCAGCCAGTTGCGGATGCGTTTGGCGAGATCCTCCTCACCGGCCTGCTCGCACTCGACTGCCAACTGTTGGAGTTCTTCCGCAAACGCAGAGGAGTATTGTGCGTAGAGGTTGGTCTCTTCGGCGTTTGGAGCGGCCAGAGCACAATGAACTGCTGTGCAACTGCCAGCGAAAACAGCTGCCAGGAGCAGAACAGGAAAAACACGCGGCCCTTTGTTCATGAACGGTTGCATTGCCCAGTCGCGAAATAGAATTTTCTCTGGAGAGGATCGACTGCTTCGAGATCCTTTGTGTTGCCTTCTCTAGTTTAGCTTGTGGGTGGTACTGCAGGTAAGATTCATCCGCAATAGTTGCCTTTCACGGGAGATCTACCGATCCGCGGGGGGGAGATATATAATCATTGCCAGCATCCGTTTCTGGGGCCCCTGGGGCTCCTTGCCCCACCCGCGTCGTAGCCACAGCGATTCATCGCAACGCTCTATTTTTATGACTCTGTGCGACTTTCACCCAGAATTGGAAGCAGAAGCCCCCTATTTTATAGGCATCGATCTTGGCGGTACGAATATCAAAAGTGGCGTGGTCGATAACAGGGGCCGCACCCTCGGCTACGCGACGGTCAAAAGCAACGTGGAGGAGGGTCCCGAAGAAGGTGCCCGGCGGATGGCAGAGGCCGCCCAGGAAGCGATCTGCCAAGCGGGACTCCGCAGGGAGCAAGTGGTCTATGTCGGGCTGGTAACGCCCGGCACGATGGACATCCCAACGGGGATGTTGCTCGATCCCCCAAACCTCCCGGGGTGGTCCAATTTTCCGATCCGCGATCGAGTCAGTCAAAACACCGGCCTCCCGGTTGCCTATGCCAATGATGCCAATGCGGCCGCTTATGGAGAATTCTGGGTCGGAAGCGGTTCCCAATATCCGAGTATGGTGATGCTGACCTTGGGGACGGGTGTGGGGGGCGGTATCATCATCGGAGAACTTTTGCTCGCTGGCGAAAACAGCCATGGTGGGGAGTGCGGTCATATGATCATCGACAGCAGCGAGCAGGCGCGGATGTGCTGCTGTGGGAGTCCTGGCCACCTGGAAGCCTATTGCAGTGCGACTGCGGTGATTGCCCGTACCCACGAGGCGCTCGTCGCTGGGCGGGAGAGCTGTCTGATCGCCGCGGACGCTGCGAGCGGAACATTGACTCCGCGCGATGTCCATCGGGCGGCCGAATCGGGGGATCCCTTGGCATTGGAAATCATTCTCGAGACGGCCCACTATCTGGGCCTGGGTATCACCACACTGATGCATATTCTCGATCCCGCAGCGATCGTGTTGGGTGGCGCGATGAATTTTGGCGGCAAAGACAACCCCATCGGCCGTCGTTTTTTGGCAGCCACGATCCTTGAGGTCCGCAGTCGCACCTTTCCTATCCTTGTCGAAAACATCTCAATTGATTTTGCCTCGCTCGGTGGCGATGCGGGATTTATCGGCGCAGCGGGCATCGGCCGCCTTGCCTACCAGAAAAGCTCATAACATGCGGATTTGAGCCCCGATCTTTAACGTCGATGCGACGAGCTTCTTGATTGCCCACGTCGTAGCCGCCACATTTTTTACACCACAATTTTTCATGCCTGACTGCAAACACATTCGCAATTTTTCCATCATTGCCCATATCGATCACGGCAAGAGTACGATGGCAGACCGGATGCTGCAGGCGACCGATACGGTCGAGTTGCGACAATTGAATGAGCAGATGCTCGACGACATGGAGCTCGAGCGTGCCCGATGAATAACGATCAAGGCGCGCGCGTTAACGATGCAGTACAAGGACCAGGGACAGCAGTTCGAGTTGAACTTGATCGACACGCCCGGTCATGTCGATTTTCACTACGAGGTCTCCCGCTCGCTGGCTTGCTGCGAGGGCGCTTTACTTCTGGTGGATGCATTTCAAGGCGTCGAGGCACAAACCGTGGCGAATGCCTATGCCGAGATGGAGCACAACCTTGAGGTAATTGCGGTCCTCAATAAGATCGACGTGACTCATGCCCGTCCCGACGAGGTGGCGGAAGAGCTGGAACAGAGTCTCGGCTACGATGCGGCGGAGATTCTTCACTGTAGTGCCAAGACGGGGCAAGGTGTCGAGGAACTTCTCAAAACGATTATCCGGCGGGTACCGCCGCCCGAAGGTGACCCTTCATCGCCGCTGCAGGCGATGGTCTTCGACTCGCATTACGACGAGTTCCGAGGTGCGATTACCTACATCCGCGTCATCAATGGAACGATCCGGAAGGGACAAAAAATCTGTTTCTTGCGAGCAGGTTCAGAGCATGAGGTGCTGGAACTCGGCCACTTTGTTCCTCAGAGACAGGCGGCAAAAAAACTTCAGGCCGGACAAGTTGGCTACCTGATCTGCAATATCAAGCAACTCGGACACGTTCATGTCGGCGACACGGTCAGCGTGACAGGTGAAGCTGCCGGACAGCTGTTGCCGGGCTACCAGGCACCCAAACGGATGGTCTACTGCGGACTCTATCCTTCCGATGGCGAGAATTTTGAGGAACTCCGCGACGCACTGCAGAAACTGGCGATCAACGATCCCAGTTTTGAATTTGAACCGGAAACCAGCGATGCCCTCGGCTTCGGTTTTCGTTGTGGATTTCTGGGCCTCTTGCATATGGAGATCATCCAGCAGCGGTTGGAGCAGGAGTCGGATCTCGATCTCGTTCAGACGGCCCCGAATGTGACCTACGAGATCGATACCACGGCGGGCAAGACGCTACAGATTCACACGCCGCAAGAGGTGCCCGAGGCGGGTGACGTCGAAGAATTTAGACAGCCCATTGTCCGGGTGAGTTTACTGTTGCCGGTTGATTATATCGGCTCGGCAATGAAATTGTGTGAAGATCGACGCGGCAAATACGTGCGAACCGAATATCTTTCACCGACCCGGGCAATGCTGGTTTATGATATTGCACTGGCCGAGGTGATCTACGACATGCACGACCGACTCAAGAGTGCCACCAAGGGTTTTGGGACGATGGATTACGAACTGTTGGGTTATTTCCCGGCCGATCTGGTCCGACTCGATATTCTGGTGGGCAGCAAGCGAGTCGATGCCCTGAGCATTATTTGCGATCGTCAGGATGCCGACTCGCGGGGCAGAGCGGTGGTCAAAAAACTCCGCAAGGAGATCGAACGGCACATGTTTGAAGTGCCCCTGCAGGCGGCGATTGGGACCCGGATCATTGCCCGCGAGACCATCTCGGCACTGCGAAAAAACGTGACCGCCAAATGTTACGGTGGGGACATTTCCCGCAAACGCAAACTCTGGGCGAAGCAGAAAGCGGGTAAAAAGCGGATGAAATCGGTCGGCAGTGTCGATATTCCGCAAAAGGCGTTTTTGGCCGTTCTCGACACAGGTGAGACCGAGGGTAAGAAGACCTGAGCGGAAATCACTCCCCCAGGATTTTGACGAGCACCCGTTTTTTGCGTAACCCATCAAACTCATAGTAAAAAATGTGTTCCCAGGGCCCTAAGTGGAGTTTGCCCTCGGTGATGGCGACTACCACCTCCCGACCCATGATCTGCCGCTTGTGATGGGCATCGGCGTTGTCTTCGCCCGTGCGGTTGTGGAGGTAGCCGCCTGTGGCGGGATCGGTGTCGGCATTGAACGGCACCAATGCTTCGAGCCAGCGTTCGTAGTCGTGGTGCAGGCCTGCCTCGTCGTCGTTGATGAAGACACTGGCGGTGATGTGCATCGCGTTGACCAAAACCAGACCCTCTTGAATCCCACTCTCCCCGACAAGGCGTTCCACCTCTGTATGGAGCGAAATGATGGCCCTGCGCTCGGGCACCTCCATCCAGATCTCATGGGTACATGTTTTCATTGCCGGCACGGATCCTTCTCTTGAGGAAAACCACGGTCCTTCTTAATGTCCGCGGCGTTCGTTTTCTAAGCTCGGCTCGCCACAGGCGACGATTTCGGGATGCTCAACTTTCAGATAGTCCACATAAAGCATACTGATTGAAACAGAGTGGTCCCCCGCGTTGAAGTTGATTCGATCATTTTCCGAGAGTGCCCCGTCGCAAAAGGTTGGTAGTTCGAAAAGGCTTCCAAACGGAGGAATAGAGCCCGGTTTGAGCTGGGTGAGATCCAAAACCTCCTCCGGTGTGGCGAATCGCAGTTTGCGATAGTTTGCCTCGCGACGGATCTGCTTGCTTGCCAGCCGGCGATCAGCGGGCAGGACAAACATCACCATCGCAGTATCGCACTTGCAGATGAGGGCTTTGGCGCCGCTGGCAAGCGGCACCCCCCTCACGGCGGCTGCCTCCGCACGCGTGGTGACCGGTTCGTGAGGCAAAATATCGTAAGCAATGCCCTGCGCGTTGAGCAACTGTTCACTCCGCGGCAGAACCGTTGCAGACATTTTCT
>JAUWIQ010000434.1 GCA_030605285.1 Planctomycetota bacterium | reverse complement strand
TCGAAAACCTGCTGCAGGCCTGCCGCGGTCTGATAATCGAGTTGGGTGGGCACGGCGGCACGGGTCCCCCAACGGACCACGGCCGAGGTCGGGCTCTCGAATTGCAACAGCGGGCCCCAGGAAAATTCAACTGCGGGCGGTGCGTCCTGTTCTTGGTTTGTCTTTTCATGCTGCTGGCGGGCAAGCGCTTGTTTTGTTGTTTTTCCGCCCGCACGAAAACAATAGATTCCCCCCTCGTCGGTACTGACAAACAGCGCACCATTGGCGACTGCCAGCCCGAAGGCGCGACCGGCAACCGCACCTTTCCAGAGCAGCGAACCATCCTGCGCCGAAAGGGCCACGACCCCGTCGACCGTACCGGCATAGATCACATCCCCCGCCAGGATCATGGAGAGAAACGAAGGGCCCTGCTTGCGCCAGGCAATCGCTTTGGTCTCGCGATCGAACGCAGTGATCGTGGGGCTCCCCAACGTCGACCGACGGACATCCGCATGGATCAGTGGCTTCTTGTCTGCCGAAATCGCCACATTCAACTTCTCTTTCTGCTTGGGATCGATCGCATTTTTAGTCGGGGTACTCAACAGGTACGCCTGCCGGCCGGACACAATCAAGGCCTGCCCCATCGGGAACGTGGCCAGGCGCGCGCCAGTTTGCACATTGCTGGCGGTGAAATTTCCGTCCCGGTTGCCAGGCCCATGATAAAGCTGGTTGTCGGGCGTGAGCAGGGCAAAACAACCACTGCCGTGATAATCGACTTTCCCCTGTTGGCTGCCATCTTGACGACTCAACAGCAGTGGGGCGATGCGACCCTGCGGAATAATCAAGCGATCTGCCGAAGCCAACATTGCGCCTTCAAAGGAGTTGCTGTCGCTCACCTCTTTCACAAATCTTCCCTCTCCTTCAATCCGGCCCGTCTCGGCATCGACCGCGCAGAGGTAGGATCGTTTCCAAGGCAGCATCGAACAGCAAAAGTAAGCGGTTCCGTCCTCTACGGTGATTCCGGTCCGCACCGGCCAAAACGAGATCAAGCGATTGTTGTTGATGACTTTTCGATAATCGTCTCTCGGATTGAATTTCCAGACGAGTGAGCCGGTTTCCGCATCGAGACAATACGCCGCTCCATCATCGGAACCGAAATAAACTTTGCCCTCGGCAATCGAAGGCGCTATCCGCACCGGTCCATCAGTGGTGAATTGCCAGAGGACCGCACCGGTCCGCTCATCGAGGCAGCGGACCGTATCGTCGGTCGAAGAGCCAAAATAAACTTTGCCCCTGGCGACGGTCGCATGCAGGGCCGCATCGTAGTTGCGCATCGAATTGAGTCGCGGAATATCGTTGTAGGCATCCCACTTGGCTGGCCCCGCCCAGGCGGGCTGAGGCGGCTGCGGCGACTGCCAGACCCAGTCGAGCGCCAGTTTCTCCGCATCGAGCGACTCGTCGGTCTGGGCACTACGGTAATTGTCGTGTCGGAACGTAGGCCAGTCCTCGGCCGGGAGCGCCGCTGCTGAGGCAAGGAAAAGCCCCGAGACAGAGATTCCCCACAGAGATTGCCTCCAACGAGACGGGAAAAATCTTTGCGACAGCGGCAGGTCCGTGGCTCGACACATTGTTTTAATGATCCTGGGTTTGTTGCGCAGAGAGAGTAGAATCGGCGGGCGATGGATTTGCCGCCTGAGTCGATAAGAAACGACCGTTGTCAAATCGGATCACCTGATCCGCATAGGCGAGGGCTTCGCGGCCGTGGGTCAGCACCAGCACACTGCGCCCTCCGTGAGGTTAGTCGCCAAGGATCGGATAGAGCTCGGCAGCCGACTGCTCGTCCAAATTGCCGGTCGGCTCGTCGGCCAACAGCACCGGGGGCCGGAGCAAGGTGGCCCGTGCAATGGCCGTCCGCTGCCTTTCCCCTGCGCTCAGCTGCCCCGGCTTATGCTCTGCCCGGTGGGCCAATCCAAGCCGCTCTATTAAAGCCTTGGCAGCCTCTCGCTGTCTGCGCAACTCCAGGCCACCCAAACGGCGGGCCGGGAGCAACACGTTATCCAACACACTCAGATAGGGCAGCAGATGAAACATCTGAAACACAAATCCCAACTCGCGGGCCCGAAAGGAAGCTCGCGCAGCGCCGCAGAGCGCGTAGAGATCCTCTCCTTCGATGGAGACCTTCCCCCGATCGGGTCGCAGCATCCCACCGAGGGTCATCAGGAGGGTCGTTTTGCCACAGCCGCTCGGACCGCAGATGCAGACAAACTGTTTCTCGGGAATCTGCAAGTTCAGATCGTCCAGGACGCGAACCTGGCCGCTGCGGGTCGCGAAGCTTCGGGTAACATGCTCGAGTGAAATCACGCAGTTCAGTCCTCTCGCAGGGTGACGGCGGGATCGTGGCTGACAGCCAGTGCCGCAGGGATGAAGCTGGCCAGCATCGCCAGCAGCGGTGCAGCCAACAGTGCCCAGCCAAACAAACTCCAATCGGCGCGGAGTGCCTTGGCGGTGATGGGGAACATCTCAGGGCCGCAGAGTAGCGCCAGATAAAAACCGCCCGCGCACCCCAAAAGGGCGGCCAGGATCCCCACCAACGCAGCGCGGCCAAGCACGAGCGTTCCTATCGTACCCGAGCCGTAGCCGATCGCTCGCAGCAGACCGATTTCGCTGATTCGATCCCGAACATTAATCGCAGAGAGTATTCCCAACCAGGCTGCACTCGCAATCAAAAGCACGGCAATCACAAATGGCGAATAGGTATCCATCATCCGCCGCTGTTTGACACGAGCATCGGCGATCTCTTTCATTAGATAGACATGGGTCTCGGGCAGAATTTTTGTCAATTCTGCGCGGAGTTTTGGTAGCGACATGTCCTGCGGGGCATCGCACTGTACGCAACTGATGGCCTTGATTTCACTGATC
>JAUWIQ010000203.1 GCA_030605285.1 Planctomycetota bacterium | reverse complement strand
CTGTCGGCCGTCAATCTCTCCAGCTGATCGAGGACTTCTGTATTGGTCCCCGAGAGATCTGAGAGGGCTAATAGCTGATCTGCTTGTTTCGGGGTCACGCCGCTGCTCGCCACCATTTCGGCAGCAACTCGATCACGGCCAATATTGGCCCGTTTGTCGAGTACTCGCAGGATCGCGGTCGCCCGCTCTCTGAGCCCAAGTTGTTCGAGCATCCCCGTCAAAACTTTGCGGTTATTGATCTGAATTTTGAAGCGATCAAAACCGACTGCGACAATCAAATCGTGGATAACCAATGCCGTTTCCACATCGGTCACGAGACTCTGTGTACCAATCGTATCAAAATCGCATTGAATAAACTCACGATAACGTCCTCGCTGAGTATTTTCACCTCGCCAGACGGTCGCGATATGATATCGTTTCAGTGGGGTGCCTAGATCACCAATATGCTGGGCGGCAAACCGCGCCAGGGGAACGGTTAAATCAAAACGCATTCCTACCCGTCGCCCGCCGGGATCTTCAAAACGGTAGAGCTGCTTGTCGGTTTCTGCGCCCCCTTTACCTAATAAGATTTCTTCGTACTCTAAGGCCGGCGTATCGATTGGCGCATAGCCATAGGATTGGAAGAGGCATCGTGCAATTTCGATGATCTTCTCTCGCAGGAGCATCGATTCAGGAAGATGGTCGCGGAAGCCTTTGAGTGTACGTGGCGCGATCAACGACAATGGAGACATCTTGTAATTAGCCTATAATCGGCATCAAGGGTGGCTTCGGACTGCGGATGTCTACGGCTCTCTTTTTTGGCAATATGGCATCCATATAATCTTTCATTTGTTCCGCTGTTTCCCAATACCGATCGTAAGTCCAGTCATCTTCATACTCACAGTCATCCGTTGTATAGTCTCGACAGATCTGTGGCCGTGTTTCGTAACAATCACAACGGTTGTCAGGCAGGAGGTGATCGCACTCATTGTGTACCATCAGATACCAATCATCATCTTCACAGAAGATCGTTGTCTCTCCATGCATCATGTACCAACGGATATATTCGTAGTCCTTCCATTTCTCTGGTATCTCGATAGGCAGCGCAAAGTATCGGCAACACTTGCCTGTACAAAATTCGCAGAGCACCTGGCCCGCTGTAATGTCTTTGCGGTCGGGTTTCCGTTTCACTAACGTGGTCATAAAAAGCACTGCCTCGTTTTATTGCCTGGTTCCGCAGTCAATTTGATTCATCTCACAGGAAGAAATTGGGAGATAGCCTAGCAAAACTGCTTGTAATTAACCAGTCGCGGAACCTAAATCAGCATGTAATTCGGCCGTTTATCTTCCACGATTAGAGAACATGTCCGTCGATAATAATGGCAACTTTCATTCCATGCCCTCGGGGAAGTCAGCGCTAGGTAGCGAAGAAGCGCGACTAGGTATTCATGCAAATTATCATCACAGCATTAGGTCCTGATCACCGCGGTTTGGCCGATCCGATCATTCACTATGTGACCGGACAAGGCGCAAATATCGCCGAAATCCAGATGTATGATCGCGATGAGGCGAATCAGTTCGCGATGATGCTACGAATACATATGGAGGCTGACCAGTATGAAGACCTGCTGGGGGCCATGGTGGAAATCGGTGCTCTGAAGGGACTAATCATCCGTGTCTGGTCACCAGAACTACGCGCATCCCAGCCACGACTTGCGATTTGCGTGACCCACCGGCCGGAACCGGCAACTGCTCTGCTGCGGGGTATTCGTGAGGGAAGTGTCTGTGCCGATCCGGTGATGCTGATCAGCAATCGCGACACCTGCCAAAACTTGGCAGAACAATTTGATATTCCCTGGCATTCGATTGGGGACGCCCAAGGCCGTGCCAATGACAAGAAGATGATCGCGCTGCTTGATGAGGGCAACATCGATTACATCGTGTTGGCCCGTTACATGCGCATTTTACCCCCGGAAAGTTGCTGGACCTTTGCTGGCGGACGGATCATTAATCTACATCATGGACTGTTGCCGAGCTTCCCGGGGTTGCGACCTTACCACACCGCTTATTCCTCCAATATGTTGATCTACGGTGCCACGTGTCATTTTATCGTCCCGGAGTTAGATGCCGGAAAACAAATTATTTATCAGTCAACCTTCAAAGTGCCGCCCGGGACCAAACTGGAGGAAGTCATTCGTATGGGGCAGCAAGAAAATGAGCCTCAATGTCTGATCGAAGGGGTGCGACGGGTTGTTTCAGGCGAGGCCCAGCTCCACTTCCACCGCGTGATCGCAAAGGGCCAATAGAAAAGCACTTTCTACTGGAGAATATTTATTTTTTTGTGGGCAGGACTCCAATCTTATATTTTATTTCTCCGTCCTCGAGGCGTTTCTGCCAGCGACTGGCTGATTTCTTCCGTTTCGTCCCGGTATGCTCTGGGCGATAGGTCGATCCCAAGCCGGTAATCTTTTTGAGATTCCAGTGGCTTAAAACACGAAAGTCCAGGTCTTCATGGTCTAAAAAGTTAACAAGCTGGTCTGCCTCGCCGTTATTTTGCAGTCCATTGTCACTGTACCCCCACAACAAGCGATAAAGTTCAAATCCTTCCTCCTCTCCTCGCAGTCGTTGAAGCGTTTCTAGAACGCGTCGCGCAGTTTGCGGGCTCCGAGTGACCGCCTCGTTGAGTTCATCGGCATAATTATCCCAGCGTCGTGCCTGATCCTTGTCATTAACTGCTTTGATCAATGGATCAAAATAGCCAATGTGTGCACAACAACGCATCGCCAATTGCTTTATTTCAAAACGGGGATTGGTTTCGGTCAATTCGATCAGACTAAGCCTCACTGTACGCTCCGGGCGAATTGTCTGCTCGACTGTTGGAATCGCCCGCCTGTCGAGATCTGTAATTTCTGTTTTGGTAAGCCACAAAGGCCGACTTGGAGGGGATTCGTCTGGAGAGGGCGGGTTGCTTGAAAAAGAGAAGTGCTGCCCCGATTCAATGACCCCACTCAAAGCATCGCTTTGCCAACCGACACTTCCGTCCAGAGCAAATAAATTGACCACAAACTCTGTGGGGGGTTCTTCAGGATCACTGCCAGGGGCTATTTTAGGATACACCTCTAAGCCGACTGCTGAGTTGATATCGCCCAGTGCTAACTCGATGAGACGCTGGTCAGCCACTCGCAAACGCACGTTGGTATTTGGCACACTGGCTCGAACAACGAGCCGTCCATAATACACTTTGAATTCAGGGGCATCATTTTCGTCGATATTGAGCAACTCAATCATAGTCCGCCCGTCGAAGTCAATGGTCGTTGCCACGAGACTGATCTGGGGTCGGAAGGCCGGGAGAATAATCAGCTTTTGTCCACTTTTAAGTGTCGACTGGGCCGGAACTCGCCTGAGTCCATCAAAATCATCCGGCGTCGAGAGTAAGATTTGGTCGTGGGATAAGAGCCGCCCCATGACTGTCGCTTCGCGGGGAACATCGTCTTCTTCCTCCGTTTCGGGGGAGGGCGGCTTGTCAGACGATTCGGACGATTGTCTGAGAGGATTATCGGGTGTTGATACGGGACCGGGGGGACTCTTTTCAGGTGGCGCGTCCGCTTCCGCCTCGTCGGCCTTACCAGGGGCAGGGGTAACCCGACTCGCCGGGTCGGGCCCTGGGGTGGCAGTTAGCCGCTCATCCGTCCCAGCCGCGGCTCCCAGGTTTTCGCCCGCTGGTGCCGGTGGTTTAGCTGCTGGAGGTGTCAATTCTATCGCCTTGGATCCCGGCTCAATATTCGCAGCCGCCAGCTCAGCGTTTTTGCCCCCGCTGTCCTGAGCATCGACCTCTGTCTGTTGGACCGGGACCTCTACGGCAGATGGATGTTGGCCATTTTCTCTGGGGCCCGATACTTCTGTTTTGGATAGCACCGGGTCTTGTGTATCAAACATCGTGAGAATAACACCTGTGACAAGAGCAGCCACCAAAGCGGTCACAACCATCGCGACAAATCGATTCGGGCGGCTTTGATCGCGGAGGTAATCTGGGACTTTCGAATCGTAGAGGGCATCTGCGACATCTTTACTTTCTCCCTCCCCAAGAGGCGGATTCTGGATCGATCCGACAGGGACATTGGCTATCTCGGGTGTTGCTGGTTCTGTTTCTGGATCGGGTGCATCGTCTGCGACAACCGCCACCCCTTCCTCGATAGATACAGTTTGCTCGATATCTACATTGCTCAATCGGTACATCCGTTCGCGGGTTGCGGTTTCAAACTGCACGGGCTCACTTAGAACCATCGTGAGTACGTGATGGCAGGATGTAACTTCGGCGAGTTGAATATCTGCCTCCGATCCCTGATCCAGACAAAGCCGCTCGAATTCCTCGAGTTGCTCTCGGGCCATTGCATTGTCTAGATATTCCGCGACCGAGTTTGGATCTCGACCCAATCCCCGACCCACCGGTTCTGGGGCAGTCAGGTCGGTATTATTAAGAACCGTACGCATTCTCTGAATAAGCTCCTGAGCAAATTCACTCGTCTCGATTTTTTCCGCTAAAATCTCACGGTCTGCGGGCTCTAAGATATTATCCAGGTAAGCTAGCAAGGTACGAAGTGTCAGTCGCATGATGTTCTTTCAATCGTTCAGGTCGTTACTCGTGACAATTTCCAGGTTTTCCCGAGGAAATGGGACGGCCAAAATCCTTGGCAATAAAATGTTGCCCGCCATTGAGTATTAGTGGCAATCTGTTGGAATTTTCGTGCAAAAAAATGGAATTTTTCAAAGACTGCCACCGTGCGATCTGGGCCCTTGAAGAAGGGATTTTATCCGCGGAACCCCAGAAACCGTAAATCGCGGCGGTAAAATTCATTCCTATGAATGATTGGCTCTTACTGATTTGTGATGAAAAACGAGTCTGCGGGTTTTTATCGACCGGTGCT
>JAUWIQ010000150.1 GCA_030605285.1 Planctomycetota bacterium | reverse complement strand
GGAATGCTCTGCGACCGCAAGCAGCCGTTCCTGCGGCACGATACGTCCGCGCAGGACGTTCTCCAGAAAGGGCAGCACAGCCGCCTTACCTTCCGGACCCCCAAACGAAACGATCAAAAGTGAATCGTAAGGGACACCATCGTCTTCGTTGGAAATTGTCTCGCCCATGGGATCTTGGTAGGTAAAAATCGTCTGTTTCAGTCTTCCTATCTCGAAAACATCGCGCTGCTGACTCTTACGACGGTTCCTGCAAAAGATGTCGCAGGGCCGGTTCAAGTTCGGCAAATTGGAATACGTAACCGCTTTCTTCAAGCCGCCGGGAAGAAACACGTGCGCTCGAGAGGAGGAGGGCATCCGCCATCTCTCCGAGCATCAAGCGGGCCACAGGCGCCGGAAGGGGGAAAAGGGTTGGTCGACGGAGCACTTTGCCAAGGGTTTTGGTAAATTCGAGATTGGTAACCGGATGTGGTGCAACAGCATTTACCGGACCGGAGAGCTGCTCACAGCCGAGGACGTGTTCTACGGTTCCGACCAGATCATCGATCGCAATCCAGCTCCAAAATTGTCTCCCACTGCCGACTCGACCGCCTCCACCCAGGCGGAATGGCGTGAGCATCTTTTGAAGCGCGCCGCCTTCTCTGGCAAGCACCACGCCGATGCGAAGATTCACCACCCGGATTCCCGCCACATTCGCCGGTTCGCTAGCCGTTTCCCATTCGCGGCAAACCTCTGCCAGAAAATCATCGCCCGCGGGAGCCTGTTCGTCCAATAGCCTGTCACCCGCATCACCGTAATACCCAATTGCTGAGGCGGTGATTAGAACTCGTGGCGGCGTCTTGGCTGCCGCCAGGGCAGAGGAGAGCAGTCGCGTGGACTCCACGCGACTCTGACGAATGCGCTCCTTTTTAGCCTGACTCCAACGTCCATCGGCAATGTTCTCACCCGCCAGATGGACTACCGCATCGCAGTCGCAGAGCGGCTCTACATCGAGATGACCCGCAGAAGGGTCCCAGGCCAACTCTCCCTCTCCCGGATCTCCCCGCACCACACGGGTTACGCGATACCCGCGACTGCCGAGAGAAGAAGTCAACGTCCTACCAACCAAGCCGGAGGAACCAGTAATGGCGATATGCATGATAACGCGACACCGCAGCCGGGGAAATTGGTGTGTGGCTAACCCTTTGCCTCATCCAGTAACTCCTGGAGCTTATGCTTGGGCTGTACGCCAACGACTCTGCCGACAATCTCACCACTTTTGAAGAGCATTATCGTGGGAATACTACTAACGCTATATTTTTTAGCAGTATTCGGATTGTCATCGATATTGAGCTTTCCCACTTTTACAGAGCCGGCATTTTCGACGGCCAACTCTTCAATCATGGGTGCAATCATGCGACACGGGCCACACCAGGGTGCCCAAAAATCAACCAGCACGGGAGACTCTGCCCCCCCTACCTCAGCCTCAAATCCATCATCGGTGAATTCAATCACATCATTCATAACATTCTCCCACCAATAAATCATCAAAACGCACAGGTCAGGCCGGCCCCACGATCACTAACACAGATGTTAGTTGCTGACTGGTATCCAGAACAGGGACTACTTAACCAACTCACTTAACTACTGAAATAATCATCTAAATAGCACATCTCAGAACTTTTTAAACAACTCGAGTACCTATCCGCATCGTATGCTCGTTGAATAGGTGATTCCTTCGACCCATTTTACTGAAGTGTCTCTTCATCGTCGAGGCGGTGATCCTGAAGCCCTCTGAGGATCTGGGTTGTCGCCAAAGCCATAGAAAACTGATCTAGGGCGTGCCCTTGGTGTCGACCGAGGATAAAAATCCTACCGGCAGGTGGGGCTTTCTGTCATCGTGGGGGTGAACTGGCGGTTCCGCCACTTACTGCGGTGTAGCCTGTAGGCAAAAAACCGTTTCTTGCGATAATTTGGAGAGAAGAGAAATCTAAAACTCCTCAAGCGAATGGTCGAAAAAATGCGCTATGTGATCCACGCGGCCTTAGGCGCCTGTTAAGGGAAGGAGCAGCATTGAACTCATGCGCAGCTTTTTGCTTTTCTTGTTCTCGCATCATTTTTTAGCGATAACTCGCTGGGAAATCTATTTCTTGCGTTTGCGCCTAGCCAATGTAATCTTCGGCCGGAACCGCTGTTTGTACTGCTTCGCCAAGTCCAGACCACAACCTCGTTACCTCAATTTCGGTTCCGGCCCGCGCGGCCAAGACGAACCAACTTGGGTGAATATTGATTGATTTCCCGACAAGGGGGTTCATGACTGTGTCGATTTTCAGCGTCCTCTACCGCTGCCGAGTGGCATTTTTTGCGCGCATGTGATCGAACACTTTAGCTATGAGGATGGCGTTGCGATTTGTCGGGAACTGTATCGCTGCATTGGTGCCCGCGGTGTGCTCCGCGTGATTGTCCCTGACGCCGTGTTCGTAATGCGCAGCTATTTCGACTCGCCAGATGAGCTGGTACACCGACGCGGCACTGCCGATGACACGCCAATGCAGATGGTGAACTCGTATTTCCGCCAGAGGTACGAGCATCACTTCCTCTATGACTGGCAAACCCTTGAACAAATGCTGCGTGAAGCTGGGTTCGAAGATGTTCGGCTGTGCGACTTTCGTGTTGGCTTCGGACCGGAAGCGCTGCGGATTGATGATAAGAAATATGAGGATGAGAGCTTGTACGTTGAGGCCCAGAAAACGGCGGCCACTTAGGAGAGACGTTCACTTCAGCGCGCGTAAGGCTGACGGTCCTGTCTGAAGAGAACCCTTTCGAAGTTCACTGCTATTGCATAGCAAAAGTGAGGGCGGGCTCGTAGAGGCGACAAACAAGCATGCCAAAACAATTATTTTCCAATTTTTAAATACACCTGTGCTATTATCTTGCGGCCGTCTCTTTTCGCCCCCATTTTTCTCAGATACAATTCATGTTTCCTGCTTTATATTCAGGGCTGGCCCCATTCCATCGATAATAGCTGTTGGGTCGATTCCTCCTATCGGTCCGTCAGCTCGCATGCCGATTTCAAATCATGTCCCAGTACATTGTTCGTTACGGATCGCTACGGATTTTGGGTGTCTTCTCGACATCTAGAGAAGAAACGTTTTTGCGGAATATTCAGGTTCTCGCCAGGACAGAGCGGGGTGTGGAAATCGGCGAGGTGCTCTGCGAAGCGACCGAACGGGCGGTGCAGGATTTGCAGGATACCCAAGGTGGCCAGATTCTTCGTGTAGTCACAAACGAGGATCGCCACGAACTTTCTCGCCTCCGCGAACAAGAACGAAAAATCTGGGACTTCTGTTTGGGTTCTATCGACGAGCTGAAACTGGAAATGCACCTAGTCGATGTGGAACATGTTTTTGGTGGTGAAAGAATTCTGGTCTACTATCTCTCTGAAAACAGAGTTGATTTCCGTGATCTCGTGAAAATTCTGGCTGCCGAATTTCAGACACGTATTGAAATGCGGCAAATTGGTGTCCGCGATGAAGCAAAATTATTGGCGGATTACGGCGACTGTGGAAAACCCGTCTGTTGTAATACCCACCTCTCGGAGATGCCTCCCGTCTCGATGAAGATGGCCAAATTACAGAAAGCCACTCTCGATCCCACCAAAATATCGGGACGCTGTGGACGCCTGAAATGTTGCTTAAGATATGAGTACGAAACCTATCAGGAGCTTAAAAAGGAACTCCCGACAATTGGGGCAGATATCGTGACCGGTTCGGGGCGGGCCAAAGTCCTCGGGCATGATATCCTGGCAGGTCAAGTGTTAGTGCAAATGGAAGATATGCGGCGCGTGCTGGTCGAGACCAAGGATATCCTCTCTGTGGTCTCTGCATCCCCGGGCCCACCACAAATTCCCTGACTTAGAATCCGCCATCGGTGGCAAGCGATCTCCCGAAGTGCTGGCCCTGGACGCTAAATTTGATAGGATGGACAAAAGAACGTAAAACGATCCGGGTTCGTCGGGGCTAGAACCCCCCAAATTCATCCAACGAGATCCCGTGCAGAGCAACGTCCCCTCAACGTGTGATTCATCAGAAAAGTTTGTTATTTAATGCTTGACCCAAATCATCCTATTTCAAAATTAGCTCGTGAAGATGGGCGTTATCAAGTTGAGGCCTATGCTTTTGTATTTGATGCGCTAAATCATGCCCATACTGCATTGGATATGGGAGCTGAACCGCCAGCGCAGACGACGAAAGAGTGCGTTGCTGACGAAGGAGTTCCGGGTGGTTCTGAAAAGTTAGCGGACCCCTCAATAACGGGTCTTCCGCCAGAGGGAACTGAAATAGGCGAACGACACGTTAGTGGCCAGGAATTATGTATTGCGATCCGAAGCCTGGCACTTGAGCAATACGGTTACATGGCAAAATGCGTATTAAATAGCTGGGGTATCCATGAAACTGGCGATTTTGGAAATATTGTTTTTAACCTGATTACCATTGGGCAAATGCGTAAAACCGATCGGGATCGGCGCGAGGATTTTGACAATGTTTTTGACTTTGATCGTGAACTAGTGGAAAATTTTACTATTATTCCGCCAGAATGAACGTTCCTTGCTGGCAGTGAATAATCTAATTCGTGACCCAAAGATATTTCGTGCGATTATTAATAGTCACAGCACTAGCACTAGTCTTGTGGGTTATTTTTCTGTTTTTGGTCGCGGTTGGCGTTATTGTGTGAGTCGTCAATCAGCAATAGCTCGTTTATTTGCTACAAAAATGTTCCTGTGAGGAGTTCGATCTGATATGAAGTTGATACCCTTAGGCGATAAGGTCGTTGTGCGACCCGTGGATGCTGAAGAAATAACTGCCGGCGGGATTGTTTTACCCGACGCAGCACAAGAAAAAAAACGGCAAGGACGCGTGTTGTCGGTCGGCGATGGCAGGCTCAATCAAGATGGCGGTCGAGCTAGCCACGAAGTAAAAGAGGGAGATCGTATACTCTATTCGCAGTACCGCGGAACCGAAGTCACGGTGGACGACGCGCCACTGTTGATCATGAGCGAGGACGACATTTTGGCGATTGTCTCGTAGAACGCGAAGAAACTAGGGGCCTCTTACGCACCGTTCACGATCAACACCCCCTACGTAAGGGTCTCCTACTTCGAGGAGATGTAATCCAAGCTCAGCGAGACCTGTGGGGCGCAAGTTAACGTCGATACGCTGAGTTTTCGTTACCTCCACCTCCGCCACCAGCAGATCTTCGACCTTCAAAAAGAGGTGTGCCAGTCCCTCTATTTTCGGCCTCGTTGGATTCGTGGCCAGCTGCTGCGAACCGCCCGGCAAGGGTCGGTGCGACCGGAGATCGTGGCGGCTGCAGGCCGCAAATGTACGAAACCTTGCAAAAACGGGAAATCCTATTTGGACGACTCTCGGGCGACCCGGCCATCGTCTCGAAAGGTCCTGGCGGATATAATAACCATTCGGAAAACTAAATTGGTCGCTTGTTTTTTTCATCGTTTTGCAGAGCTTCTCCAGATGACTCTATGTTTTTATTCAACGGATTGCGCGTTTCGCAATCGTCCGAACTTTCTTCTCTTGCTGGCGGCTTTCCTCACGGTTGCGTCTTGGCAGGGATTGTCTCTGAAATCCGTCGCAGCCACCGACCAGATTGCGGATCTACATCGTCAGATTGTGGAGCGAGGCATTAGTTATTTGCGAACACAAGGGCAAGCCACCGATGGCTCGTACAGTGCCGGTGCGGGTCCCGGAGTCACTG
>JAUWIQ010000366.1 GCA_030605285.1 Planctomycetota bacterium | reverse complement strand
TCCCACCAGCGCGGCATCGCCCCCATAACTACCCCCCATGATCGCGACCTTGTCCGGAACTGCGATCGTTTCGGAAATTGCCCACGAGACCGCGTCGAGCAAATCGTCATGCATCGTGCCAGCCCATTGTCTTTTGGCAATATTTTGGAAATTTTTTCCAAAACCTGTCGAACCGCGAAAATTGACCGCCAGCACCGCGTAGCCGCGATTGGCGAGTAACTGATGCTGCGGGTCGTAGCCCCAGGTATCTCGGGCCCAAGGGCCCCCATGGACCAGCAGCACCATGGGTAACGGGTGGTCGGGGCGACCCTCGCCGGCTTGGTCCGTCCCCACGGGGAGGGTCAGGTAGCCAACCATCTCGAGTCCGTCTCGGGCGGGGATGATCTCACTCTGCATTTTTGCCAAAGGCAGATCTTCTAATTCCGGGCGGTGTACGAAGAGAAATTTGCGGTCTTTCGTATCCCGGTTGAAATGGAAATAGCGGATCGGGCCATCATCCGGTAGATGGGCTACGATCCATTGACGATCGTCGAGTGACCAACTGGCAATTCCCGCGTCTCCACGACTGCCTTGCATCACGAGCTGCATGTCCCGTTCAACCTCAGGATCAAGATACTTGCGCTTGCGGCGATCGTAATAGAAGGAGACCGCTTGAATCGTATTTTCGGTCGGGTGGCTCTTGATTGCCCCCACATCGGTTCGAGGGTCCTCTGCGATTAGCTTCGTTTTTCCCGTTTCCAGGTCCATCTCCATCAGCGCCGCCGTATCGCGCCCGCGACTGTCGGCCAAATAGAGGGAGGTCCCCTCCGCATTGAAGCCGAGCAGGTGCGTTGTGGCAGTGTCGCTCTTGGGGATCTCTAGAAAAACATCCCACTCAATTTCCGTTTGGTCTTCACTGCCAGAATGAGGCTGATAGTAAATCAGCGACCCCGCGGCATCGTATTTGGAGGCAAAGCGCGGACGGAAGTCTTCGTCGAAGACGAAACTGCGGAAGCCCGGGTTCTGTTGTCGCAGTTGCTGCTCGCCGGTGATTATGTTTACCTGATAGACATCGTGAAATCGAGGATCCCGGTCATTCAAGCCGATCAGAATCTCGTCGGGAAAACGGTGGCTCACGCCTTCAATCTCGGCCCGCACCGGCGACCGATCTTTGCCTTTTTCCTCGTCGCGGGCATCGCGGGGAGGGGTAAGGTTGCGGATCTTATCGTTCTCGAGGTCGATGCAGTAGATATTCCAGTTTTCATCACCGTCGTGATCCTGGCTGTAGAGAATATGGTTGTTGGTGTATGCCCAACTGAAGGAGCGAATCCCGCGGTGGGTATCGCGGGTCACCGGCTTGGCGGCATCTAGATTGGCAATCGGTGAGGTCCAGATGTTAAGCACGCCATCGCGAGGGGCTAAAAATGCGATGGTTTTGCCATCGGGGCTGATTTTCGGACTCACGCGACTCGGATTGCCAAAGAAGGTATCGCGAGGAATCAGCTCTGCCTCAGACATCATCTTTTTTGCCTCCTGGGGGGCCTTGTTTGTTGGTGCAGCGACTGCCAGGTCCCCCACCGAGCTGAGCACAAGCCAGAGGCCAAGAGCGTAGAGGGACCGAGACCGCGAACGAATGGCTGAAATTTCTGAAGACATTTGCAGTGGATCCCTCTCTTTGGGTAGAAGCAACGCCCGCTGCGAAAAAATAATTGTGGACTCCGGGCAATTTCCCTTACGCAGTAGCCAGACCCCCAGTTTGCCGAAATGGTGGCACGCTGAGGAGGAACTGCCGTGTGATAGCTGACCGCCAGACGGCTGCCAAGAGGAGTTTGATAATGGTCGGGGGCCCCTGGGGTGAGGGGGCTACCGATGGTGGGGAAATTTCCGCGGGAGAGGCGGATGGTTGATTCAGGCAACGGGCTCTTCCAGCAGCCAATCTTCGAGGATCAGATGCTCAACCGCCGGGGCCCGCAAGAGTGCCGCCTGGGAAGGGAGCAGCGCAGCGAGCCAGGGACGGTCTACGATGCCCGAGACAATCCGCTTGCCCAAACTGGATGCGGAACCGCCACTCAACTGCCCGCGAACATTCTCCGCAAGCCTCTTGTAGGTGGAAGGGAAGAGATTGGGCTCGGGACCCACATGCACTACCAGCTTGATTCCAGCCGCGAGAGTTTCGCAGACAACCCTCCATACCTGCTGCGGATGGTCGGTCCAATCCGTGAGGATTTCTCGTGTGTTGTGGTCGTTGTAGCTCGTGGATCCGGTCACCAGAGATAGGATCGGCGGTTGGGGGGCAATCAGGCCACCCGAGGCAGCGTGCATTCGCTGCCCTGCGCGATTGGAGATATTTCGCTCCCACACGATGGGCGTATGCAAAGGAGGCCATTTGCTGTTGTTTTTTCTGAGGTGCACAAAATCCGGCAGGCATCGCTTGCGTTGCGCGTCGAACCGGTTCACGGTATCGCCCTGCCCGAGAAGCAGGAGTGTGTTAGGAGAAAGATAGGCCGAAATGCCCAGGACTCCACAGCCCTCCGCGTTGATTTCAACGCAGAGCCGTTCCACATCGGAATAGGGTCGGACTCCGCCGCGAGAAAAAAGAACCCCCATGCGGGTATTTTCACCAAGTTCAGCACAATCATTGGCAAAGCCAACTGGAATCCGCATGGCATCGGCCAGGGGCATCACTCCGGCGCAAACGATTGCCGAAATTTCCCCCAGGCTGTAACCCATCGCAAGTTTTGCATTGCGGTATTCAATCCCGTGAAACTCAGAAAGCAATTCCACCTGGGCGACCTCCGTGGCCAGGATCAGCGCGACGGCGGCAGGGAATGTATCGAGTGAGGTCTCCTGGCGATGACGAAGTTGTCCGATCACGTCGATTGTCTGACCGGTCTCCTCAGATGCGATTTCCGAAGCCTCCCGCAGGTGGCGTTCGACGATCGTCCCATAGGCTGGATGGTCCAGAAGTTCAGGCGTGCGGCCGAGATTAGTGATATTGTAGCCGCGAAATGCGAAACAACTCTGATCAATTTGCGCTCGGAGGTCCATGACCGCAGTTCCTTGGCAGCCCGCCGTTAAAGCGAGCGGTAAAGCCACGATCATACTCGAATTACGCGCGACAAAAAGCGTCCTTTCCTCGTCAGTCCCTAATTTGACCAATCTCGAAGCAGGGTTTATATTGATTTCCGTGTTGGATTTCCTGTTGGGCAAATAGCTTTAGATTACTGAGGATGAGGCATGCAGTCATCGAATACGGCGATTGTCTTAGTAGGTTTCCAAAATGATTATTTTGCGGAAGATGGTATTTTGCGGGAATTTGTCGAGGGTGATGCTCGCGACACAACGCT
>JAUWIQ010000089.1 GCA_030605285.1 Planctomycetota bacterium | reverse complement strand
TTTTAGCGAGCCAATCCACAAGGCGTCGAACCTCTTTCCGCTGGTTACCATGCTCACCACGAACCATCGAGAGTGCTAAGGCACCCAGCTGATCGCCGCTGCTGGCGGACGGCAATCGCACGAGCATCGAGACCAGACGGGCCTGATCGAGCGGGCGATCCAAAAAACGAGGTAAACGCCGAAAAATCGGGATCTTCTGTTGCAGATAGACGTTGATCCCTCCGTAAAAAATCTGGTCGATGCTCACATCCGTCTCATCAGTCGTAATCGGTGTGTAGAGAGGCACAAGAAGAACCTCGTAGCCCAACTGTTGCATCATCGCTGCAAGGGTGTTGTCGCTCAGACAACTGCCACAGAGCATGCCGCCCGCACCGGGAGTGAGATAGACAATCTTCGAAAGTTGCTGAGTCATCGCTGAATGCTCGCATATTCGCACGGCCCTGGCAATCTAGGCAGAATGCAATACAGCAGAGGGGCATCTGCCAAGCATGAGTCCGCCGCCATCTAAAAATGGCCTGGAGGCGAAACATACCTCTTGTTAAAATTCGCCGCCACTTCCAGACTTCAAACCGTGTTTCTCCAGCTGCAAGATGCGACTACGAAGACGTCACACTATGTTGATCAAAAGCAAGCAAACTTCTCGACTCCATCAGGTGGCCTCTGGCATGATCGCCAACGATTACCAGCGCATTGTCTCGTTGGTAATTTTCACCCTCTCTATTTTGGTCGGCCAAGGGCTTGCTCAGGAGCAGCCAGACTCTCTCAGTCCAACACAGACGAAGGGGCCTGCACAGGTAAACACGTCTGCTGTGCCGGTAGCACTCCCAAAAAGATTTCATCTTACCGAGAAACAAGAATCCTACTTGGATCAAATTCTCGCATCCTGGCAGGGCCATACAGACGAAACCGAAACCTTCCGCTGTGATTTCACGCGCTGGAATTACAATCCGGCTTTTGAACTGCCACAATTCAAAGATGTGCCAATCATCGTCAACAACGGCGATTTAAAGTACGCCAACCCCGACAAGGGAACCTACCGTATCACGCGTGTCATGAACCTCGACACTAAAACCGGTGAATATCAAGCAGCAAAAGATACGCACGGTGAGCATTGGGTCTGCGATGGAGAATCAATCTGGCAGCGGGATCACAAAACAAAGCGTGTCATCGAACGCAAAATACCCGAAGATGCTCAAGGGGAGGCGATTAGCAACACGCCTTTGCCGTTCTTGTTTGGCTCCCGCGCTGTCGATCTGAAGCGACGCTATTTTCTTTGTATCGTCACACCCGAAGAGTATGCCGAAACGGAAATCTGGGTGGATGCCATTCCCCGAACCCAGACCGATGCGAGCAATTTTCGCGAGGCGATCCTGAGGCTCAAACGGGCCAATTTTCAGCCGATCGCCTTGAGAATCTACGATCCCGGAGATACTTACTCCACCTACGAATTTTCAAACATCGTGATTAACGATCCCTTCGAGGGCATCAAACAGCTGTTTGCCCCACCGCACGTTCCCTTTGGTTGGCGCAAAGTACTGGAAATGCCTCCCGAGGCGCCTGCCCGTCGGCAAGAACCGCCGACTGAAAATTCTGATCCGCAGTAGGGGTCGTTTACTCTCCACCCGCTTACGTCCGGTGAATACGTTTTCCCCTGGCCTGCAGGTCGGGCTCGATCAAGGGGCCAAAATGTATGCCGCATGACCCCGAACCTGCTCGTTGCGATTCCGCTTATTTACATTCTATTTTACATTCTATCTTGCCACGTCTGTCGGATCGGACAGTCACTTCCCGTGGTTCACCGCCGGAATAGGGTTGAATCGCCAAAAATTTTGAGGATCCACCCCAGATACCCCTCGCAGCCGCACTGCTCGGCAGTTGTCTGCATCTCCCCAGTCCACCGGCCTGGCCTTCGCCACTGCCTGGGGACAGATATTTCGTCTCTCGTCAATCTGTCTGATGGCTCAATCTGTCTGATGGCAATGCTAGCCGGCCGAGTTTTTTCGCTGCCCACAACACCACGGCACAAAAGATGGGCCACCTGGCAGGTTTTCGGAAAGTAGGGGCTTTAATCCTGTAAAAAAAAATGTGCCGAATGTACTTTTTATTACGATTAGCCAAAGCTTTCGTCCGATAGTTAAACCGTCCTGCAATCAGATTGCGGGCCTTGAAGTTATCAAAACAGCGTTTTGCCGCGTATCAGGAACAGTTGGCTCCAGCGCAGCTCGACCGGTCAAATCGGATAAAGGCAACGAATTATGAAGAAAATTCGATTCTTACAGTGGGTAGCTACGATCACCGCTGTTGCATCTATGGTAACCGCACAGCCGATCTATGCCGCGGTGAATCAAGCGCCACGGACTGCCACAATAATCGATATTAGCCTTCTAGAGGGCGGCTTGCTGGAAGGAAAACTACTCAGTACGCAAGGCCAGCCGATTCAAGAGTCTTCTGTAACCATCCTCCAGAATGGATTAGAAGTCGCCCGGACCAAAACCAGCGAAGAGGGTGTTTTTCAAGTAGCCGGTCTCCGCGGTGGTGTCCACCAGATCGTTGGAAAAACAGGAACTACCACCTGTCGTTTCTGGGAACCGGGAACTTCGCCGCCCGCAGCCAATCAGGCAGCCATTATTGTCTCCACCGATACGCTTGTGCGAGGTCAACAGTGCGATCCGGGCTGCGTGCCCCGTTGTGCAACAGCTTGCCAACCGGCTTGCCAACCGGCGTGCCAACCGGCGTGCCAACCGAGCGGCATCGCTACCCAGTGCAACACGGCAACCCAGTGCAATCCCGGTGCGCCGTATAACTCGGGGGTCCGCCGCGTGCAGTATCAGCAGCCACAACAACCGATCCCCAGCACCGTGGAAGGACCGCCTGTCGCCGGCTCTTATGTTCCGGCAGGCCCGATCCAAACCTGGAATTCTTACCCATCGGTGTCCGTTCGCAATCTCTTGATTGCCGCCGGTATCGCTGCGGCAATCGCGATTCCGATCGCCATCGCCCAGAGCAAAGATGCATCCTGACGTGCGGCCATCGTACGCTCGGTTGCGATCTCAAACAGAGATTCTGAATCCCGCGATGGTATGGATACAGCCTAACCGACTAGCAGGTTGCGCGGTAAAAGCAGCGCACAATTTGCTCCATGTGCAACAGCACGTGACGAGAATGCGTGTAGACGCCATGCCCCAGCATATCTTGCAACCATCGACTGCTTGTCTCCCCGTAATCGATCAGGAGGGTTCGACCCTCCTCAGGAACCCGCATTCCAGTTCGGATGCGCTTAGGCAGACCCCAGCAGGATAAGCCGGCTGCAAGTTGCTCGGCCAAACGACGGTCTGCCACCACATGCTACGGTCCAAAGGTACAGAAAAGTTGGATCCCGCAATGCCGAATTGCTGAACATAATCGCCTTGCCGCGCCGCGAAAAGTTCCCCTACCGCCGTGGGCCGAGTCGTACGGTATTCCGCGATCCGGTAGCTTGGACGGTGATTGATAAAGTGCAGTAGTTGATCGTATCCGCTTGTTTCGAAACCGTAACGAATTGGCATCCCCATCGTGACAAGATCTAAGGGGTTTGTGGCAAGTGGCCTCGACTCGGCCTGCAACAGGGATTCAAGCTCGGGCCAGGCTTTGTCAAATCTTCGGGCATAGCCGCCCACTGCCTCTAAAAACCGAGCGAGCCCTCCACGATCTGCAGAAAGCAGATTCGTTAACAGAGCGAGCACATTTCCCCCATGGCTATGGCCGCAAAGAAGAATGCGTTGGCCCGCTGGCAACTTCAAACTCATCATATAACCAATCAACTGCACCGCGGCTACAGCTCGGCCGGCATGGTTATTCACTCCGGACCAGACAAAACGATGGACTGGGATGGGTGGCTCTGCGCCCAAATCCGTTGACAGCTCGGCAGCGTACGAGGCAGGGTAATTACCCACATCGCTTATGAATCGATCGATGTGGGCCTTCGTCCATCGGCAGATCCGCTGATAGGCCCCTGCCGTACTGCCGAGTAGCATAGCATAGAGGCCCACTGGGTCGTTGCCGACGAAGGTCCCATGCACCAGGACAATGGCACCCACTCGAGCCCTTCTCAACGAGCGACCCGCACTGCGCATCCGCTGCGCATACTGCGCGGAACCAACGGCAGGCAGGCGGCCGACGACCAACCGCTCATACGAGGCTGTCGGTCGCTGAGACGAGTAACGCTGATGAGCAAACTGGTTGCCAGTCGGCATATTCAGCAGCCTTCTGAGTGCGGGTTTCCCAAGTGGGTCCCTTATTCCTTTGGCACCTCTTGGGCAACCGGTGAAACCCGTTCGAGCCTGAATTCTTTACGGCTCATCGCCACGTAATGATGACCAATGTCCACCTGAGCCCCTTCCGTCACCTGATTCCCGGCTTGGTCCAGTCTGGCATTCATGGTCGCCTTTTTGCCACTGCGACAGATTGTTTTGATTTCTAAGAGATTATCCGCCCAGGCCAGAAGATACTTACTCCCACTGAACGGTTCGCCACGAAAATCGGTCCTTATTCCATAGCAGAGTACCGGGACATTGAGATGATCGCAGACCCGCGTCAGCTGCAATACCTGGAGTGGCGTGAGAAATTGCGCCTCATCAATCAGCACACAGTGAACGATCTCTTTTTTCTGCACCTCTCGCACAGACTCATAGAAATCGTGATCTGGATAAAAAGCAACCGCATCGGCGCTGACGCCAATCCGTGAAGTAATCTTTCCCTGACCATCTCGATCATCGAGTACCGGAGTAAACAGCAACGCATTCATACCCCGTTCCCGATAATTGTGCGCCGACTGCAGCAGTGTCGTGCTCTTACCGGCATTCATCGCGGAGTAGTAAAAATAGAGTTGGGCCATGCTGTTTTTTATGGGAAATTGATTCCAATCAAACACGGCATCAAGCTAGGCAACCAAGCGACTGCCACCCGGTTGTCTGAATCAAGGCTAACCGATCCTCTCCTGACGCAATCGGAAAAAATGTCAAACCTCTTTTTCATCGATCCAGGCCATTAGTCGTCGCAATTGCTGTCCCACGTGCTCGACAGGATGTTCTCGCTCTTTTTTTCGCTGGGCATTAAATTTTTCGGCACCCGATTTATTCTCCTCAATCCACTCCTGGGCAAACTTGGCGCTGCGAATCTCCTCAAGAATCTTTTTCATTTCCGCCTTGGTTTGGTCCGTGATAATCCGCGGGCCGCGGGTGTAGTCACCGTATTCCGCTGTATTGCTGACGCTGTACCGCATGTAGTTCAGACCACCCTGATAAAACAAGTCCACGATCAACTTGACTTCATGCATGCACTCGAAATAGGCCATTTCCGGCTGGTAACCGGCTTCAATCAATGTCTCAAAACCGGCTTTCACCAGAGCGCTCAGTCCGCCACAAAGTACCGCCTGTTCACCAAAGAGATCGGTCTCGGTTTCCTCCGCGAAAGTCGTTTGTATCACACCGGCACGACCGCCACCAATCGCACTGGCGTAGGCCAAGCCGATTTTAAGAGTTGCTTCATCATTTTCGTCTCCCACCGCCACCAGACAGGGAACCCCGCCACCCGCCACATATTCGCTGCGCACCAGATGTCCGGGTCCTTTCGGTGCGACTAAAAGCGTTGCCACGCCCGGAGGGGCTTTGACATAACCGAAATGCATATTAAAGCCATGCGAGCACATCAGAATATTGTCCGGCGAGAGCTGGTCGCGGATGTGCTCGGAAAAAATATCGCCTTGCCATTCGTCTGGCAACAACATATTGACGATGTCCGCTTGACGTGTCGCCTCTTCCAGCGACAAAGGGTCAAATCCATGACTCTTTGCAAGATCGTAGTTGCGACTTCCAGACCGCGTTGCCACGACAACACGACAACCACTGTCACGAAGATTTTGTGCGTGGGCATGGCCTTGAGAACCATATCCCAAAATGCCAATGGTTTTATCTTCTAACAAGCCAAGATCCGTATCGGAATCGTAGTATATTTTTGCGGCCATCCTAAATTGTTTCTTTTCAAAAATAGGTTAAGAGAACCAGGAAATCACCCACCACCTGTTTGCTGTGGCGACAGAGGATCGGAAGACAAACACATCTCTCCCCAAACTGACGGTTCAAGTATCACTTGGATCAGTCTGCTTGCGCGTGACACCACGAACGAGCGCGATTCTACCGGTGCGGACAAGTTCTGTAATCCCAAAGGGGCGAATGAGGTCAATAAACGCCTCGAGTTTGCATTCCTTTCCGGAAATTTCGATCATCACGGCGTCGGGACTCACATCCACGATACGGCCGCGAAAAATTTCGGTAAGCTCACGGATTTCACTCCGTTGTTTTTCGGCCTCGGAGTTGACCTTAATCAGCATTAGGTCCCGCTCGACATAGTCCTGGGAACTAATATTGTCCACACGCACTACGGTAACAATCTTTTCTAACTGCTTACAGACTTGATCCAAAATGCGATCGTCTCCCACGACGACAAACGTCATCCGTGACAACTGGGGATCTTCTGTCTCCCCCACCGCGAGACTATCGATGTTGTAATCTCTTGAAGCTAACATACCGGCTACATGGGCAAGGACACCCGGTACATTCTGAACCAGTGCTGAAAGTACGTGTCGCATAACATCTTATTCCGCTAAAAATCGAGGCTCTGATGATATCTGGCCTGCGCGGCCGTGCCAAGCGGGAGGCCACATGATCAGCAGCTTTCAGCTCCGGAGAACGCAGAGGTCTACAGCTTGTATCCGCATAAAATCTCACAGACTCGTTTTTTTGTCGGCCATTACCCGGCAGGACCGCTCCCTGAATCTTCTCAACGCATCGTATGAGGGAAGGGAAGCAGGACATGGGCCGCATTGGTTGCCGCTTGTTCCGGCTTCTGATAGTTTGGCCAGTTTGCCCATCTCGCATTCTAGCTGGCAGGGCTTCCATGCCCCAAACCGACACCGAGCAAGCGGATGGCACTCGCAAACCGCCACCCGGCCTCTCTGAATCCATCCGCATTCGGGGGGCCCGGGTCCATAACCTTAAAAATATCGATCTCGACATACCCCGCAATCAGTTTGTCGTGCTCACCGGTCCGAGTGGTTCGGGAAAGAGTACTCTTGCTCGAGATACTGTCTGTGCGGAAAGTCAGCGACAATATGTCGAAAGTCTCTCGGTCTATGCGCGGCAATTTCTGACTCAAATGCAACGACCCGATGTCGATTTGGTCGAGGGCCTCCAACCGACGATCGCCATCGATCAGAGAGCATCCAATCCCAATCCACGCAGCACCCTCGCCACGGTGACGGAGATCTACGATTACCTTCGACTTCTGATGGCCCGCTTGGGAGATCCATCCTGTTACCATTGTGGTGCTGCCATCAAGCAGCAGACACCC
>JAUWIQ010000115.1 GCA_030605285.1 Planctomycetota bacterium | reverse complement strand
TCCCACCAGGAGAGGGCCTGTTGCTAGAACTCCCCTGGGTAGGCAAACCGCCTGAGCAAAAGCTATTGGACCTTTAATTGCGGCTCATCACACCCGATGGGAATCGTCTGGTAGTCGATCAGGCAATCGACCTTTCGCAAGATCCGCTGGATCGGCGTTCGGGTAGCGGGTCTCGAGATCATGACGAAACCGGCTGGACTAAAAGGACTCGGGCTCGGCCACGCGTCTTCACCGCAGTCATTCCGAACAGCGGTGCGGTGCCGAACAGTCACCAAGAGCATACAACAACGAGCGAGAATACAACAACGAGCGGTCGTGTTGTGCCAACCGCTACCGCCGAGAAAATTGAATCGGGCTCGCCGTGGACTCGTCGATCAATCCAAAGAAGACGTCCTGAGTGGAAGCCCTACCGATGATGGGGGTTGCCTTAAAGTCGGCCCAGGCGGTCTACCAGATCAACAGTCCGGCAACTGTAGCCCCACTCATTGTCGTACCATGATACGACTTTGAGCAGATTGCCCTCTATAATCTGGGTAAAATCTGCCGCAAAAATAGAACTGTGTGAGTCGCCAATAATGTCTGACGAGACAATTGGGTCCTCGGTGTAACAAAGAATGCCTTGCAGTGGCCCTGCGGCTGCCCCTTTCATCGTCTGATTCACCTCCTCCACGCTGGCGGTTATCCCAAGAACCACGGTGAGATCGACCACACTTCCGGTTGGCACTGGGACGCGCAATGCGATTCCGGTCAACTTGCCCTGAAGTTCGGGAATCACAAGGCCCACCGCCTTTGCTGCACCGGTCGATGTGGGAATGATATTCTGGGCTGCAGAGCGTGCTCGATACAAATCCGGGTGCGGCATATCGTGGACCCGTTGGTCATTTGTGTAGGCATGGACGGTCGTCATCAGGCCCTTTTCGATACCAAAAGAATCATTAAGGACCTTTGCCAGGGGTGCAAGACAGTTGGTCGTGCAACTCGCGTTTGAAACACATTTATGTTCCGGCGAAAGCTTGTCGTCATTAACGCCTATTACGCAAGTAATGTCTGCCCCGTCCTTGGCCGGCTGCGAGAGTACAACTTTTTTCGCCCCTGCAGCTAGATGGGTATCGTAGCCTGGTTTGCTATCGGTCGCACGGGAGGCAAAGACGCCGGTACTTTCTACCACGACATCGACACCCAATTCTCCCCAAGGAAGATCGCCCGGATTCCGCTCCGCGAGCGCTTTAATTGAATGGCCATTGACAATCAGTGCCTCGGCGCTATAGTCGACCTCCGCACCGTATCGGCGATGGGTACTATCGTATTTCAACAAGGTCGCCAGGGTGCGATTGTCTGTCAGGTCATTGACGGCAACCACCTCAAAATCGTCCGTCCGGGCCATCATATTTCGAAATACTAGGCGGCCTATACGGCCAAATCCATTGATTGCAACACGAATCGACACGGTGCCTCCCCCTCTCGAACAAATCTATGGCAAAAGCAAATGTGGATGTATGGTGATCGTGCCCTGATGTTCCATCGGGGCAATCGGCTTGTCTGGCGGCGTTAACGAAGATATCGTAAGAGCCGGTAAGCAAGGGCACATTATAATGGCCGAGTATCTCAGCAGCCAGGGGTGACCGATGGAGGGCATCCTTGCTGGACAACTGATCGAGGCAAAAGACCTCGCAAGGAGCGAATCCCATGTCGGAAGGGCGAAAAAAACTAAAAGCAACCGTCGATCAGTTGCACGCCGAATTGGGATCTATGGAAAACGTTGATGAAGAGATCCACCAGATGCTACAAGGAGCGATGGAGGATATCCATCTGATCCTGGATCAAGACAAGCAAACGGCGGCGGATGGTGGTAGACAACATGCCTCTGTCGTTGAGCGACTCTCCAAGGCGGCACAACATTACGAAGATCAACATCCCACTCTCTCGGGCATCCTGGGAAGCATGATCGATACACTCAGTAATATGGGTATTTGATCGCATTCCATGGTGAGGACAAATGGACGATGTTCAGGGCAGCACGGGCAACCAGGAATACGATATGGAGGGCCGTGGGCAGCTCGTTGAGGATTGCCTGGGCCGCTTGGTGGATGCCTACGAATCGGCCTGCCGTGAGGGCGTTTCTAATCCCATCGTGTTTCTGATTGACTGTGAAGACGCCGTGGGTGCTACCATTGCACGTGCCTGGGAAGGCGACGATGCGGTCGATTCTGCGATCCTTGCCAACGCCGGTGATGGGCGTGACGAGGAAGAAAAGATAGCTACCGTTTTAACGCGGGCGTTTGCGTTCAAGGAGAGTCGGCAGGAAGTCTCGAGCCTGTTTCCTTATCTTACTATTTCCTTTGAACAAACCCCACCAGAAGGTCATTTTATGGCGGTTGTTGTGGCTTATGGAGGCGGCGCAACCTTTTTTATTCCGTTTTCCTAAGCATTTTGAAAACTCCTCCTGCCAGTGCCAGGTGGCGGCGTGGTAAGCCTCGGACCGGGCCTGTCACGGTGCGAAAACCAGATCGCTTAATCGCTGCCTCGTTGGCTGTTTGAAACAACTTCCAGGAGTCGTGGGCCGTTGTGAGAAGGGGCATAAAAAGGTATATTGACTGGCTGTGCAATTTGCGTTTCGGACGGGTAACTAGGTAGCGTATTCTCACCCTTTCATGGTGACTCTATTTCACCTTTGGGACGCTACGAAAGGATTGATTCTTGGACACGGATTCTGATGCCTCGACGCCTGAGGATTCCGAGAACGGCGATCCTCTGCTCGCTCGCGGTAACATACAAGTCCTTTCCATCGAGGAGGAACTAAAAAATAGCTATTTGACCTATGCGATGAGCGTGATTGTCAGCCGCGCTCTGCCAGATGTTCGTGACGGTCTCAAGCCGTCGCAACGCCGGATTCTGGTTGCGATGAACGACCTGAATCTTGGCCCTGGGGGCTCCCGAATCAAGTGTGCGAAGATCTCTGGTGATACGAGTGGTAATTACCATCCGCACGGTGAAAGCGTTATTTATCCGACGCTCGTCCGCATGGCACAAGAGTGGAACATGCGGCATGTCCTTGTGGACAAGCAGGGTAATTTTGGATCAATCGCTGGTTTACCTCCGGCCGCGATGCGGTACACCGAGGCCCGTATGGCCCCGCCCGCAGCACTCATGCTGGACGACTTAAATCTGGATACGGTCGACTACCTGCCAACCTATGATGAACGGCGAACCGAACCCACGGTGTTGCCGTCTAAATTTCCAAACCTGCTGGTTAATGGGTCAAACGGAATTGCTGTTGGCTACACAACTTCCATACCGCCGCACAACTTGTCCGAAATTTGTGGTGCAATAATTTGTGTTATTGACGATCCGGAAATCTCTATCGATGAGCTTTTAGAAATTTGTCCGGGACCTGATTTTCCTACCGGGGGCATTGTCTGCGGACGTACCGGGATACGCCGTGGATACCATACGGGGCGGGGTACGATCACCGTGCGGGCCCGTGCCGAGATCGAGGAGTTCAAAAAGAATCGCTCTCGGATCATTATTCGCGAGATACCTTACCAAACAGCACGGGATCGGATTGAGGAAAGTATTGCTTCGCTGGTTAATAGTGGTCGGATTGAGGGGATCTCGGCTGTCCGTAATGAGAGTGACCTTAAAGAGCCCGTTCGTTTGATTGTCGAGGTCAAACGTGATGCAGATCCTGATGTTGTTCTCAATCAGCTTTACCAGTTTTCTCAACTACAGGTTACATTTTCGCTGAACTTTCTTGTCCTGGTGGACATCAAGCCTTGTCAGTTGTCCCTCAAGGGCCTGATCGATGAATACATACGCCATCGGACAGTGGTCATCCAGCGACGAACCCAGTTCTTGATGGCCAAGGCTCGATCCCGCAAACATACTGTGGAAGGATTGTTGCTGGCACTCGCTAATATCGACGAAGTGGTTCGCGTGATTCGTAACAGCTCGACACAGGCAGAGGCCAAAGAACGTTTAATGCAAATCGAATGCCCTGCAGAATTGCTTGAAAGGGCCCTCGGAAAAGACGCTTTTGTGACTTATAGCCAGGAGCAGGGGGTTGCTGAGTTCTATTTGTTGACTCCAGTCCAGGCCGGCGCCATTTTAAAAATGACACTTGGACAATTGGTCAATCTTGAGCAAGAACGACTCGGTGACGAGCACAGGAAACTTCTTGATAACATCACCGAATATCTTCGCATTCTTTCCGACGAAAAAAATATTCTCAAGATCATCCGGGATGATCTCTTGGAGCTCAAACGCAAGCATGGCGAACCAAGACGGACAGAAATTTCCGGTGAGGAAATCGGCAATGTTGATCTAGAAGATTTAATTACTGAGGAAACGATGGTGGTTTCGATAAGCCACAATGGTCGCATCAAGCGGACGCCAGCGAATGTCTATCGGTCGCAACGGCGTGGAGGAAAAGGGCTGAAAGGTGCGAAAACGGAAGACGAGGATCCGATTGAACATTTGTTTGTGGCCAGCACCCACGCCTATCTTTTGTTCTTTACTAATAAAGGACGTGTTTACTGGCAGAAGGTTTATGGATTGCCCCAGTTGGGTCGTGACAGTCGTGGTCGTGCCGTCGTCAATCTATTGAAGCTGACTGCGGACGAAAAAATTACCGACTGCCGGGCAGTTCGTGATTTTAACAAGCCTGGGCATTTCCTGATGATGGCCACTGCCGGCGGGTTGGTGAAAAAGACTCCGCTCGAGGCCTACAGCCGGCCAAGGCAGGGGGGAATTATTGCCATCAATCTCCGTGAAGGGGACGAATTGGTCGATGTTGTGATAACCAAACCGGGTGATGAGGTTGTGCTTGCCACAGCTGGTGGCATGGCAATTCGCTTCAAAGAATCGGATGCCCGTTCTATGGGTCGCAACTCGATGGGCGTAAAGGGTATTTCTCTGGCGGCACACGACCGACTCGTGGGAATGGTCGTGATAGAACCGCAGGCGACATTGCTTACGGCTTGTGCTAACGGGTATGGCAAGCGAACATTGTTTGGAGCGGGTGAGAGCATCACCACCAACCAAACAAATGGGGATGGAGAGGAAAGTGGAGAAACTGAAGATGCTAGTTCCACCGGTCGCTACCGCATCCAGCGTCGGGGTGGCAAAGGGGTCCGAGACATAAAAACGACACAGAGAAATGGCCCGGTTATTGGAATCACCCGCGTCACCGATGGTGATGAGGTAATGATTATGACCCGACGTGGAAAAATCCAGCGGATTGCCGCAAGCGATGTGAGTGTGATCGGAAGAAATACCCAGGGGGTCCGTATTATGTCGACTGGTAAGGACGATTCGCTGGTGGCTGTTGTCCGTGTGCCTAAGGAAGACAGTGTGCCTAAGGAAGACAGTGTACCTAAGGAAGACAGTGTACCTAAGGAAGACAGTGGCGACGTATCCCACGAGGTGGCTGCTTCCGTGCCTTCGATCGAGCAGGATCGTGCGGTCAATACTCCGGAGATTGAAAAAACCTTGCCGGAAGCCCTCGACGAGGATATGGATCATCATTGATGCAACTGGGATCCGCCAAACTGGGCTCCTGGGGCTTGCCGGACCGTGTTGTCCGTTTTCTTTTCCCCCTAGATTGTCTCGGAAATTATTATGACGCGTTGTGCGCTGATCACGGGGATCACGGGACAAGATGGGAGCTATCTGGCAGAGTTTCTTCTCGACAAGGGGTATCAGGTCCATGGCATTGTACGGCGCTCAAGCCAGGAACGAATGCAGCGGCTCGAGACTATTCTTTCTCGTATTCAGCTTCATGAGGCCGATATCCTTGATGAAATGTCGTTGATTCGAGTCCTGCGCAAGGTTCAGCCAGACGAAGTTTATAACCTTGCGGCGCAGTCCTTTGTGCCTACCAGTTGGTCTCAACCTCTGCTGACTGGTGAAGTGACCGGTCTTGGAGTTGTGCGGATCCTTGATGCGATCCGAGAGTTCAATGATCGCATTCGATTTTTCCAAGCCAGCAGTTCCGAGATGTTTGGGCAAGCGCTTGAGGAACCGCAAACAGAAACAACACCGCTTGCGCCACGCAGTCCCTATGGCATTGCCAAGGCATATGGGCATTTTATCACAATTAATTACCGTGAAAGTTATAATATGTTTGCCGTCAGCGGTATCTTATTTAACCATGAGTCCCCGCGCCGTGGAATCTATTTTGTGAGTCGCAAAATAACACGGGCTGTAGCAAGGATTAAACTCGGTAGCCAGATAAAATTAAAACTGGGCAATCTTGATGCCTCCCGTGACTGGGGTTATGCAGAGGACTTCGTCAAGGCGATGTGGCTGATGCTTAATCAGGAGAGTCCGGAAGATTATGTGGTTGCGACCGGAGAAAAACACTCGGTTCGCGAGTTGGCCCACGTGGCATTTTCCCACGTGGGGTTGAATTGGTCGGATCATGTGGAAGTTGATCCCCAGTTGCACCGACCTGCCGATGTGGCCGCTCTCTGCGGGGATGCAAAAAAAATCCGCACCCAGCTCGGCTGGGAACCGCAGGTTGCTTTTGAGGATCTGATTCGTATGATGGGCGATGCTGATCTTGAAATACTTAACAGGGAAGGGGCCGGAGCCCATTAAATTAATTTAGCGATGGGCAT
>JAUWIQ010000353.1 GCA_030605285.1 Planctomycetota bacterium | reverse complement strand
GTATGATTTAACCGGGGGCAAGCAAGATGTGGATTGTGCCGGCGATTGACGTCAAGCAAGGCAACGTAGTTCGTGCTGTGGCTGGAGAGCGGATGGCTTACCTGCCGGTTCGCAGCGAGTTTTCCGAGCATTCGACACCCGAGGCGATCGGCACTGCCCTGATCCATGAATTTGCCTTGCGGCAAGTCTATCTCGCAGATCTTGATGCCATTGAGGAGGCCGAACCGGATTGGGAACTGTACGTCAAGCTGATCGATTGTGGGCTTGAGTTGTGGATCGATGCGGGTCTCGCCAGTTCATCGCACTGCGAACAGATGGTGGAGTTCAGCCGACATCACCCGGAGGTGAACGGAATCATCGGCGGCCTGGAATCGATTGCGGATAAGGCGATGGTCGAGAAATATCTGGAACTTGTGGGTCCTGAAAAATTCATCTTCAGTCTCGATCTAAAAGATGGCCACCCACTGACCCAGGAGAGAAGTTGGCAGAATCGTGTTGCCACCGAGATTGCCAGTGAGGTCATTGATGGCGGTGTCACGCAGATGATTGTGATCGATCTGGCCCACGTCGGTATGCATGGGGGATGGGGTACCCAAAAGCTCTGTAGCCTGTTGCACCAGCAGTACCCGCAGCTTGCGATTTACGCAGGGGGCGGTCTCCGCAACCTGGAGGATTTGCAAAATCTTGCGGATGCGGGTTGTGAAGCTGCCCTGGTGAGTTCCGCGCTGCACGACGGTTGGATCACGCGACAAGACATGGCCCAATTTAGCGAACTCGATGAATCCGCCTGACGTTTCTCAGTACTAGGGATCCGTTGCTAGGGATTTTCATCGGGCAGATCCCAGTCGGGATCGCGCTTTTCTAGAAACGCCGCCAGGCCTTCTTTGGCCGCCGCGGTAGTCCTCGCTGTACCACTGAGCGCCGCACCGGCTGCAAGTAGCGTACTCAGTGAATCGCCGATGGTTTCATTGAGCATCTTTTTCGTCATCGCAACCGCCTCCGGGGCGCAGAGGCTGCACTCCTCCGCCAGTTCAGATGCTCGGGCCCAGATTTGATCCGCTGCGACCAATTCGTGAACCAGGCCGACTTGTTTGGCGTAATCGGCATCGACGCTTGAGCCGGTCAGCAACAGGTAGGCGGCCGAGGAACCGCGAGTGCGAAAATAAAGCAGTGGTGCAACGATACCCGCGACAATGCCCCGTCGCGGTTCGGGGAATCCAAACGTTGCTTCCCTTGAGGCGATTACCAAATCGCTGGCGAGCACCAGGCCGCCTCCGCCCGCAACGGCAGCACCATCAACGGCGGCGATGATCGGTTTGGGAAAATGCAACATGGTTTCAATCAGTTCTAAATAGAGGCGGGCATCGGCGTCCCACTGCTTGTGCGGATTGGACATGGTTGCCGTCGCCGACATTTCTTTAAGATCCATTCCTGCACAGAAGGTAGGCCCGGCGCCCGTGAGTACGACTGCCCGCACACTCTTTTGTAACAACAGATCCTCGAATGCTTGCAGTAGTTCTTCGAGCAGGGTACGGGAAAGTGCATTCCGCTTTTCCGGCCGGTTTAGAATGACCGTGGCCATTTTTTTGTTGAGATGAATTTTGAGCAGTGTAAAAGACATAGCATCAAGTCTGGGTCGTGTAATGTATCTGGGTGTACGGGGTGTTAAGGGGCACCCGGGAGCATTTCTGCCACATTGTCGGGCACAGGCAACTGCAAATCAAGCAACGCCGTGCCAAGTAATTTTCCCTGCGTGTCGGTTCGTAGCGACCGACTGGCCCCACCATCCAGGGCATCATAAAGGAGAAAATTCAGACTCCCGAGCTTGGGCAGTTCAAAGCGATCGACGCGCGATGGCTCCAGGCCTTGGAAAAATTCTGCCACGCGCTCCGCAGTGAGCACTTCCCGGAGAAACTGGTATCCAATCTGTCGCCAGGCGACCACCGCCACGTTGGCGTGGTTTCCCTTGTCCCCGCTGCGGGCAGTGGCGAGCTCTCCCAGAGCGATTGTTTTATCGTGCATGCGGCAACTCTCGTGGCCTTGAACCGTTAATCATTTTCCTGTTTTTCCGCCCACGCGTTCGCAGCTAAAACTTGGATTTCAGGGACTACGAATTCCTTGGGCACGGTCGTCGGCCAGTAGCTGTAGACCGGCCGCACTGAGGGTCTGCCTTGGGCATATCCCCCGAGACCGGCAGGGCCATTGGTGATCAGGGGGGCAAACTGCCGGGTGAACGCTGCGACGGCTTCCCGACGCGGATCGTAGACGGCGACTCGTAGCACAACCTCCCGCAGATCCTCCGGCGGTGGCTGCTGGCCCGGCAAACCGTCTCCGGCACCAAGCAGTTCCACATGCGTACGGGCAAGTTCATACCCATCCTGATGCAGGCGCTCTTCGATCAAACCGGCCACCACTTTCGCTTTGACGACGCAATCGTTGCCAAAAACCAATAATTGCCCACTGGCCGTAAAGCCATCGGCATAGGCGAGCGAAACTTTGTCGCTCTCAGGAGCGGCCCGACCCGTGGCTCCCCGCACTGCGACCCGATCCTCGGCCAACGCCGCCAGTTCAACGGTCGTAAAATCGACCACCACGTCCGGGGTGAGGTACGCTGCGGGGTCGCCGATTTCGTAGACCAACTGCTCCGTGACTGTTTGCCGGGTTACCCGACCTCCACTACCGCTTGGTTTGGTAATAACGATCTGACCCTCGTCATCAATTTCTGCGATGGGATAGCCGATATTTGCAAGTTGACAACTTTTCCAGTCCGTGCTGTATCCACCGGTTGCCTGTGCGCCGCATTCGATGATGTGGCCTGCGACACTCGCGGCTGCCAGGGAGTCCCAGTCATCCCAGTGCCAGCCGAATCGGTCGACGGCGGGCGCGACCGTGAGCGAGGCGTCCGCAACACGCCCCGTGATCACTATCCGAGCCCCTTCCTGGAGCCCACGACAAATCGGTTCGGCACCGAGATAGGCATTGGCACTGACAACCCTCTCGCCCAACTTGCCGAGCGGCTCTCCACTGTCAAGGTGAGGGAATCTATATCCTCGGCTGCCAAAATCTTCAAGCTGTGGCAGCAGATCGTCGCCCTGGACGACTCCGATAGGCACGTTTCCCAGTCGTTGATTCGCGAGAACCTTGCCCACCTCGCGGGCACAAGCGATTGGGTTGAGTCCCCCGGCGTTGGTAACGATCTTGAGCTGCGACTGAGAACGCAGCAGCGGTGCGATGTCTTCGCTGACCGTGACGAAGTCCGTGGCGTAACCCGTGGCAGGATTTTTCTTCCGCTGCCGTGCCATAATCGACAGCGTGAGTTCCGCGAGATATTCGAGTGTCAAAAAGTCGACCTCGGCCGTCTCGAGGAGTCGTCGCGGCGCGCTGGGCCAGTCTCCCCAGAATCCAGCGGCGTTGGCGATGCGAAGTGTCATCGGTTGCGTCGCCCTTCCGGT
>JAUWIQ010000274.1 GCA_030605285.1 Planctomycetota bacterium | reverse complement strand
GTCGAACCTGGAACTGGTTGTGGCGAAGGCTCAATCGCCAACAGTGAGAATTTCTGCCAATAAGGGCCGAGAGCGTCTGCAATCTTCGCGGCTCCAAGCACACGGCCATCTTCCCACGGTTCGCCTTCTGTCGGTGGCTTCAAGGGAACATGGCGGACCCAGGCAAGTTTTTCCAGGAGATTCAAATCGACAACATAGTCCTTTATCGGCAAGCGAATCCCGTTTCGATCCACGGCGTGATATTTCACTTGATCTGCTGCCAAATCGCCTGGACCTAACACAATCGCAACCGGCTGCCGATAGACAATTGTCACCTTAATACGTGGAGGGTGGAATTTTTCCACCTGCTCCACCCGCTCCACCCAGGGATGATCTCGAAACGCCAGGCTGATCCGCTCGTTTAACTTCGGGTCCAAAAGCGACAGCCGATCGTCGAGACTTGCATCCTGTACGACTTTTTTCAAAAGAACACGACTATCAATCCAATCCGACTCCGGGACGATCTCGATGTCCGCGGGGCTGAGGCCATAATTCGCACTTGCCGGTGCCGTCTGGCGCACAACTTGCCACCGCCAGTAGATTCCGGCGACGATCACGGTCACCAACAAAGGGGCCAGCAACAAAATCTTTGCCTGTCGAAGCCAAAGGGCCCATCTCGCCAGGAAATTACCTCGCTGCGACAAACGACTACCCATGACCACACTCCTCAGGACCCTATTCCCGACCAACGCCACAACTTTGCAATGCGACAAGTCAACGACTTTGCCGGAAACAACGCGTGAAAATGGGAAACCGCGAAATACCAGAAGCCACCCCAAGCTGGAGCAACCGTGTCCACAGCACGCCGACCCAAAAGCGCCTCAGCAGGACTCAAAAGCAGGGTCTTATTCCAAAACGGGGGTGTGGCCGCCACCGCCCACACCAGGGATTAAAAATAAATAACCAATTCATTGTATGAAAACGCCACGATTGTGCCAAACATCCAAGGGACCCGGCGTAGCCGGGTCTAGCGACTGGCGGAGTTCGGACACAGAAGTTCCCAACCATTCGGTGACGACCAACGAAGAGGAACGACTTGGCTCGCAGCAAGTGCGGACCAAGCCCCGCGATTCTCGTCCAAAAAAAATTCAATGTGCGTTAAATCATGGAATTTCGAACAACGGCGTACCTTGGCAGAGAAGAGCAACCCACAGGGCATGTTCTAGCTTATCTCGCGCATTGCCGTCAATTTGGGCGCATTGCTCTCGACATCCAACCTATGATTCACAGCCGCCTAACCGCCCTTTACCAGACTTCAAGCTCAAGCTCCAACTCAACTCCCAGCCGTTCGGCAACACTATCGTGAATTATCTCGATGAGTTCCAGGACTTCTCCTGCGGTCGCTCCCTCCTGAGCTACGATAAAATTCGCATGCCGCTCACTTACAAGGGCCTTTCCTGCGGAGGCGGTCTTCATCCCGGCCTGTTCTATCAACATCGCAGCGCTCATACCCCGGGGGTTTTTGAAAATACATCCCGATGCCTGATGTGCCGGTGGCTGACCCGCTTTTTTAACAATCCACTGCTGCTGCATCCGCCTGGTAAGGATTCCGGGATCTTCCCGTTCTAATTTGAAATCAGCATCGAGAATAACCAACTCATCAAGGCTACTCTGCCGGTAACCAAAATCTAATTCTTCGCGTCCATGCTGGAAAATTTCGCCACTCCGCGTCATCACCGTGGCTCGCGTAGTCCACTGACCGATATCGCCACCACGGGCACCCGCATTACCGTGTAGCGCGCCGCCTATCGTACCCGGAATACCCACCAGGGTTTCCAAACCGGAAAGTCCTTCCCGGACGGCACTTGAGAGGACATGCCCCAATCGGGCAGCGCCGGCAGCATGCACCACATCTCCTTCCACCTCTATTTTTTCAAATAGCTTGCCTGACAGTCTGACAACCATTCCCACCACACCAGCATCCCGCACCAGGATATTAGAACCACCACCAAGCAGCCGAACCGGCACGTCCTCTTCGCAACAACGCTTTACAAGATCAACCAATTGCTCCAACGTCTTAGGTTGGGCAAAATATTGCACTGCGCCGCCAAACCGAAACCATGTGTGCTCAGCGAGCAACACATCGCTTTGAACAAAATCTTCAAATCCGGTTTTTAAAGGCATGATTGAATTTCCCTACTAGCCGCCCCCAATGTAACCAGCACATCCCCCCAACAACAACCCAGCTTACCGCCGTGAAAAGGGACGCATGGGACCTCTTGCTTGCAAGACATGGAGATCTCCCAGGTTCCAAAATCACCCTGGCAGATGCGAGTTGAAAAACTGGTGGGCAACTCGCAAATTTGCCCCATCACGCGAACCCCATGCAGCAGGCCACGTCAAATCACTTAATGGTCCAACGGCGATGGAATTGCATTGCTGCAAGGGAAAACGCCTCATCACCTCAGCAATCTCATTGAGCGACACGGCATCGAATGCGGCAAGATCATCTTGTATCGAACGATACTCCCCGTGGCGAATCCAATGCAGCCCGATGTTCATCATGCGATTTTGAGGTCTCTCTCCCGCCAGTACCAACCGTGATTTCAGCTTAATTTTGGCGCGGGCAAGTTCCTCTTCCGTAAATCCTTCTGCCTCCGCGAGTCGGTACACGTCCGCGATGGCCTGCAAATTCTCTTCGGTACGATCAGAACCACAGCAGAGCCAGGTCATAATAAGACCCGCATCATCGTATTCGTAGTAGTGCGTACTCACCTGCTCTGCCAACCCGGGATGCAACAATTCCCAATAAAGCCGACTGCCACCACTGTCTCCAAGCAAAATCACAAGGAGTTGGGCAGCATCTCGCAACGCATGCTCTGCCCCCGGTGCATTCCCTAGTTGAATGACATATTGCTGTGATGCGGCAGGCCGTTCAATCAATTGGACACCCTGCCGGGGAGTGACAGGCTCCACATGACGCTCAACGGGAAATTTTTGCCAATGGCCGCAATACTGCTCCGCACGCAATAGCAGTGAATCAAAATCAACATCACCGGCGGCAGCAAGGACCATATTGCCGGGACTGTAATGCGCACGGAAATATTTCCGCATCGCCTCGACTTCCAGATTCTCGACACTCTCGACTGTGCCCAGGACCTGATTCGCCAGCGGGTGGGCTCCATAATAGTTCTGTTCACATCGTTCATCCGCGCCAAAGGGAGGCTGATCCTCGTACATGCGTATTTCTTCAACAATGACCTGCTTTTCCATCTGGAAATCTTCCTCCCGTAAAGCCGGTCGCATCAAGTCGGCCCACAAGCGAATAATTTCATCCTGGTACTCAGGCAATGCGACGGCATAAAAGCAGGTGTGCTCCTTCCCAGTCCAGGCATTGTATTCGGCCCCCAATTCGTCAAATCGGCGATTGACTTCATCGACCGAACAGGTTGCTGTGCCTTTAAACACCATATGTTCGAGAAAATGGCTGACCCCAGATAGCTCCGCAACTTCGTCCCGCGACCCCGTGTTCACACAGAAGGCCAAAGCCGTGCTATGCGCATCAGGATTGTATTCGGCTATTACTTGCAAACCGTTTTCAAGCCGGACCTCACGAAACTCCAAGGGGCACCTCCAAGGAATCCGGACCAAGTGTGACAACCGTAAATTCTCCCGGCGGATACTTTTTCAGGTAGGCATTAATCGAGCCAGAGGTTAGCGCATCAACCAGCTGTCCGATCTCCTTGCGCGTTCGTACCCGATTGAGATAATACCAATCTTTAGCAATCGCCGCGGCCCGAGCCATACTTGATTCCTGAGACATGTTCAGAGAACTCTTCATGCGCGCCTTGAGGCGATCTAATTCACTAGAATCAATCCCAGCCGCCAACCGCACGAGCTCAGCAAGGATCACATCCAATGTTTCCTGGGCGCGATCGGCACTGGTACCCGCATGGCAAAAGACACTGCCACAATCTTTCAGGGAACGGGGAGACGCCCCCCCCGAGTAGCAGCGCCCCCGGTTTTCACGCACGTCCATAAAAAGCCGCGCACGCGCACCCCCCC
>JAUWIQ010000350.1 GCA_030605285.1 Planctomycetota bacterium | reverse complement strand
GTCCAATGGTAGAGAAAACAGGCGCATAAAAGCGCAAGGCCCGGATAGCAGGGCGTCACATAACTGGGCAATTTGGTAGCGGCCAGGGTAAAGAGTCCCAGATAGACACCGACCCAGCAGATCGCAAACAGGTAGCCGCTCCGCCATGGATCACTGCGACGAATCCGGCCAAACGCCCCGATCAACATGGGGGTCGCAAAGATCGACCAGGGGAAAAATCCAATCAGGAGGGCAACAAGATAGTACCAAGGGCCCCCCGAGTGATTTTCCATTGCACGGGTCGCACGACCAAAATGTTCGTCGATAAAAAATCCGCGCAAAAAGGCGCCCTCGGTACGCATACCGACGAGCAGATACCAGGGCCCAGCGACCGCCAAGGCAACGAGCGTTGCGGTCAGCAACCGCATCCGCCAGCAGGTACGGATAAAATGGGCGGGGGCAAAATAGCGCAAGGGTCGGACGAGACTCGCAAAGCAGCGACCGAGCGCACTTCCCGCTGCCACCGATTGCGTTTTCCATGCAGCAACTTTCTTTTCCGGGGCGTAGAATATGAGCAAGAACATCCCGATCACAGCGGTCGGCAAAATCAGACCCACGGGTCCCTTGGCTAAAATGCCCACCCCCAGTACGGCATACATCAAAACGACTGCAAGCCAAGAGGTTGGAAAATAATGGCCTTCGACTCGGAGCTCCGGTGCGGTCCGTTCACCGGTCGCCGCAGGGCGGGGCCGGAAAGTGGCCAGCACAAAGACCATCAATCCGCAGGTACTACAAAAGATTAAGGAGGCATCGGGCGTCGTCGCATGACCCGCAACCTCGAACATCAAGCTCGTAGCCAGGATCGTGCCGGCCAGGAGACCGACCTGTGGAGTGAAGAGCCTGCGGCCGATGACATATGTTGCCAGAATCGTTCCCAGGCTCAAGAAGGCCGAGGGAAATCTCGCGGCAAACTCGCTCACTCCAAACAGCGAAAACGAAATCATCACCAACCAGTAAAGCAGCACCGGCTTCGCGTCGCGAAGCTCCTCATTGAACGTGGGGACCACCCAGTCACTGCGGGCCAGCATTTCCGCGGCGCAACCCGCGTTGCGGGTCTCATCCCGATCCCAGAGCCGCGAACCACCGAGATGCACCATCAGGGAGAGCACCCCAACAGAGACTAACAACCCGATTTGCCACCGTTCACGCCACATCCGAGAACCTTTTCGACAAACGCAAGCAAAGCATATTAAGCGGCAGATTGCCGGTGCGGGATTTTAGAAGAGAGCCACCGCGCAAACAACGCCAGTTTGCCTTAATAAGCCGGGCGGAGCAAAAATCGGCGCGCCGCAATAGAACGGCGCTGCGGCCAATCAAGCACTAGGCGGCTTGCCGTCGAGGGCTGCTAACTTGCGGAGACTGGGCCGATGCGTTTTCAGAAGGCTGCAATTCAAGAATATTGAGAAAGCAGACGCCCGGTAGTGCTAGCAAGCGATTGTAAATTGCATGGAGACCGACAACGCGAGACGGTGCTAATAAGGTGAGAACGGAAATGAGCGGCAGAGTCGGAAAGAGTCCCCGGCGACGAACCACTTTGAGGCCATGGCGTCGACAGAGTGTCAAATATTCTCCAATCGGCCGATCTCCTTTGTGGCGATCGATGGTGGCGGTCCTCAGTAATTTGCCCGTGAGGGCAAACGTGACCCGTGAGGCAAAGTGGGCCAGATTGGGAATCGTTAACAGGGCGCGCCCCTGAGGACGCAACACACGCTTGATTTCACGAATTGCCGCTTCCTGCTGTGCAAAATCCAGATGCTCAATCACGTCCAGTGCCAGCACCAGATCGAGAGACTGGTCGTCAAAATCCAAAGCGGTGATATCTCCATTGCGGACACAATCGGACGAGTAATTTGCGTCCACACCCAAAATATTGAAACCCCGTTGACGATATTCTTCAACGAGGATGCCTTCGCCACATCCGAGATCGGCAATCTTGGCTTGCCGGGTATTGCGGTCTAAATATTTTCGGACAAATGCCATCTTCTGAACGTATACCGGATAGTAGTGCCATTTTTTGTCCAACTGGCGATGGTATTCGCCCCGTTGCTCATATTCGCCTGAAAGCATTTTATTATTCTGCGACACTGCAATACCTCGCTTTAAAAAATGTCCTGCACTTCGGAGCGGCGGATTCCGACAAGCAACACACTCCACAACCATCCTGTTGGCAATCTTCGCCTAAGATTTCATCGGAACGACAGAATGCGCAAGTTAATTTGATGTTGCCAATCACACAGAAATTTTGCGGCCGTGCAATGCATAGCAGCACTGCCAGCATCTGTCTGGCGGTAGGGCGGAAAAATCCGGACGACAATCCGGACGCCTAGGGGTAGAGGCAGAAGCGCGTCCAACCCTCATCACGCAGTTTATAGACGGTTCGCGTATGAAGACGTGAAGGGCCCTCCTCCCAGAATTCAATCCGCACCGGATCGATCCGGTAACCGTGCCAATGATCCGGCCGCGGCACCTCACCGTCGGCAAACTGCTGTTCAAACTCTGCCACCCGCTGCTCCAACAGCGCACGAGCGGAAAGTGGTTGAGATTGCAAAGATGCCCAGGCGCCAATTTGACTACCGCGCGGGCGGCGCTGCCAGTAAATGTCTGACTCCGCAGCGCTCACGGGGCTGGCAGTACCCTCCACACAAACCTGCACCCTGAGAGAATCCCAGTGGAAACAGAGGCCCACATGCGCATTGTCCGCAAGGTGATCGCCTTTTCGGCTCTGTGAATTGGTAAAAAACACAAAACCCCGCTCGTCGACGTCGCGCAGCAAAACAATACGTGCCGAAGGCTGACCCGTCGCATCAACCGTAGCAAGTGTCATCGCGGCCGGCTCTCGCAACCCGGTTTTCTGGACTGTCTCGAAGAGGCTCCCAAATCGTTCCATCGCCTCTTGATATATGGGATCGGATTCCATCAAGACTCCAAAGAGGCGGGGCTCAACAAAGGATCATGCCGAATGGGGCTCGAGAGTTCGGGAGGAGAGACACCATCACCCAGCCATGTCCGGGAGGCCCTCAGCAAACGCATGCAGACCGATGACCTTCACCATACTTTGCCTTGGACACCCCCACAACCACCGCCACCCAGCCGCCGTGGAAAGGAAACTTCTACCATTTCAGACAGAGGGTCCCCTGACCCTATTTCCCGATCCTATTCGCAGAGTGGCGTACTCGTTGCCACGGCCATTGGCACAAACAACATCAAGGGGCACCAGGCCGCGAGCGAGGGGCTTAGCAAAGTAGACTCGCCGATACTATGGCAGAGCATGATGACCGACATGAAGATAACAATCAGCAGCACACACAGTCCAACGGAGAGAAACAGGTTTCGCGACTGCCGCGTTAAAACGAGAGGCAGGCCCAATAACAGCAGATTCATATCTAGAAATGGTTGAACAAATCGCGAATGAAGCTCGACCT
>JAUWIQ010000139.1 GCA_030605285.1 Planctomycetota bacterium | reverse complement strand
GTCGCGATGGCAAAGCTGATTAGGGATGATGATGCAGATGTTCGCCATGCCGCTTTTGATTCCCTTGCGTAAATAAAACCCGGACGATAAATGACCGTGCCGCTCCTGGTGCAAGCGCTCCAAGACAAAGATGCCGCCGTAATCCGGCGGTCGCTCCATGCATTAGCAGAACGTGGGGCGGCGATTGTTCCAGCGATGATCGAGGCGATGAAAGATGACCGTACCGAATTCTATGCGCTGCTTGTGCTGCATGAGATTGGCCCAGAAGCAAAGGACGCGGTACCGGCTATCTGCAAACTGATTGAAGAAAAAAATGAGCCCTACCAACGCCAAGAAGCAGCAATGACACTAGGCATGATTGGGCCCGGTGCCGCCGCCGCTGTGCCCGATCTGATTTTGTTGCTTGACGATCGAGAGGTGGGCGTCCAACATGCGGCGGTCTTCGCACTGGGAATGATTGGACCACCGGCTGCTCCGGCAGCTGAGGCGATTCGTGAACACCTTGACAGCGAGGATCCATTTTTCTGGGTCGCTGGATCATGGGCCTTGGCAAAAATTTTCCCTGAAAATGAAAATATCAAGAAGACGACTGCCCGCTTTATCGCACAAATGCTGACCGATCCCGACGAACACGTCCGGCGAATGGCTGCACAGGCGCTGCTTGATCTCAAACCAGGGCCGCAGATCACATTGCCAGCTCTCGAATCTGCACTGGGAAATGCCGATCCAAAAGTGGTCGATGATACTTTGATTGCCCTGGCTGGATTAGGCGAAGCGGCCGTACCGGTTTTAATCAAAGCGCTCGAATATCCCGGCTCAAGGGAAAGTGTAGCACAATTGATTCAACAGCTAGGATCTGTGGCCGCTCCGACCGCTCCGGCTCTAGTCAGTGCTTACAAGGATGAACCGGATGTAGATATCCGTACTCATTTACTCTTTGCTCTTGGTGAAATCGGTCCGCAGGGAAAAGAAGTGATCGATCTGGCGATCGAAGGATGCGACGATCAAGATGAAGGGATTCGCTATGCCTCATTTTATCTACTCGGCCAGATAGGGCCCGAGGCAATGCAGAGCAAAGACGCTCTCAAAGCGCATCTTGACGACGAAGACAAGTACTATGCCGCGACCGCAGCCTGGGCTTTGGCACGGATCGACGAAGATGATCCGGTTGTGATTGAGAAAGGAATTCCACTTTTTGTAACCGCACTCAAAAATCCGCAACCGTTCGTACGGCACGAAGCAGCCGATTCGTTGGCTGAATTGGGTCCGTTGGCAAAATCGGCTTTACCGGCGTTGGAGCAGGCCGCAAAAGACCACGACCCGAGTGTTGCGGAAGCCGCAAAAGCAGCGATCAAGAAAATCAGCGGAAACTAAAGGGAAATTTGAACGCATGGCTGCCTGCAAAGACGGTCGCATCAATTGCCGTTTCCGGTACTGAGGTGATCGTCAACGGCCTGCTTGACCGCATCGCGCAAATCAACCGTCTCTTTGTTGATACTCTTTGCCGCCTGCCCGGTTGCCTTGATAGTGTCATCAATGGCGTCTCCGACCTGATCGCCTACGGTCGGCTTGGGCTTCTCGCAACCGGTAAGCGTGAACAGGCCGAAATAGACGGCCACGAGGAAAAAAATACCATGTCCACCAAGACCGCTTTTTTTACATCGCATGTCGAAAACTCCCGGTTGCCTCACTCAGTGACAGTCTCTGGCCCGACCCAATCGAGTACCCACTTGACCACGTCAATAAGTACCCGAAAAGGCGAACCGAAACAATGCCCTAACGCCTTCGAAGTGCCCGTCACGCGTTGCCACATTCAAGGGCGCCAGATACGATGAGTGACACTTGGTGGGCCGAGTGGCGGAATTGGCAGACGCACGGGACTTAAAATCCCGTGGGGGGTAACCCCCGTGAGGGTTCGATCCCCTCCTCGGCCATTGGCAGACAACTCTTCTGGTAAGCACCGCATGTCATACGATGCTGTCATTGTAGGCTCTGGACCGAACGGACTCTCCGCGGGGATTACGCTTGCGCAAGCCGGCAAAAAGGTCTTATTGCTTGAGGCTCGGGATGAAATTGGTGGGGGCATGCGTTCGGCCGAACTGACGCTTCCCGGCTTCGTGCATGACGTCTGCTCTGCGATCCATCCGCTGGCAATGGCCTCGCCTTTTTTCGCCAAATTACGACTTGAAAATTTTGGTTTGGAGTGGATAGAACCTGAGCTACCGGTGGTCCATCCCATGCCGGATGGCACGGCTGCCGTACTCGAACGCGACCTCCAGAAGACTATTGCAGCGTTCGGTGAAGATGCCCAGCCATACCGACGGCTGATCGAACCTTTTGTTCATCGTGCCGACATCTTACTCCCCCAACTTCTCAACCCGCCACAACCATTACGCCACCTGCGCGTTGCAGGACGTTTCGCAATCAAAGGCTTCGCTTCCGCAGAATCGCTTGCCCAGAAATCTTTCCGTACTGCCGCGATCCGCGGGATGTTTGCAGGAATGGCAGCCCACAGTGTCAGGCCCCTCGAAAGCCGTCTCACCGGTGCGGTCGGTTTGCTCTTCTGTATCACCGCACACGCCAGTGGATGGCCACTCCCCCGAGGTGGCTCGCAATCGATTGCCGCAGCAATGCGCGCACTCTTTGAAAGCCTTGGAGGCGAGGTAGTCACGGACTCACCAGTCTTCACATTCTCTGATCTCCCTCCCTCCGCGGCTGTTCTGTTCGATCTTGCGCCGAGGGCGGTGAGTCGGATTGCCGGTGAACAACTTCCCCCGAGATACCGAAAACGCCTCGAACAATTTCGCCATGGACCGGGAGTTTTTAAGATCGACTGGGCACTCGCTGGTCCTATTCCGTGGACAAATAGTAGAGCCGCACGGGCGGGAACCGTGCATGTCGGTGGCCGGTGGGAAGAAATTGCAGCGGCAGAATCGGCCATTTGGTCGGGCCAGATACCCGAGCGCCCCTTCGTACTCCTTGCGCAGCAAAGTCTGTTTGATCCAACACGCGCACCCGACGGAAAGCAAACCGGTTGGGCTTACTGCCATGTGCCGCATGCTTGTGCCGAGGACATGACCGAGCGGATCGAGGCACAGATTGAACGTTTTGCCCCCGGATTCCGCGATCTGATCCTGGAAAGGCACATTTTTTCGCCCGCTGCGTTGGAAGCCTACAATGCCAATTATGTGGGAGGAGATATCACGGGGGGTGTCATGGATTTCAGACAGTTAATGGCCCGCCCCGCGCTGCGTCGCTCGCCCTATACCACCCCGAATCGACGCATTTATCTCTGCTCTGCATCGACCCCGCCCGGTGGAGGCGTTCACGGGATGTGCGGCTACCATGCTGCACGCGCTGCCCTTTGTCGAATCCTGCGTGATTAAGACTTGGGTGCCGACAGCGTCCTAGCGACACCGCACGAGAGTCATAATTGCAAACGCAGTGCCATAGGACTGGTGATAATCGTACAGCGGGAAGTCCCACCAGCACCCATCACTCTCCTGCAAACCCAGCAGAAGATGCGTAAATTGCGCTTTATAAAATGCCTGCTGTTCCTCTGGCAGCTCCAGCATACAGCCCGAACCGTAGTAATAGGCGTAATAGACGAAGTAACCAGCCACTGCAAAGTAGGATTCATGGGGAATCGGTCGCTTACGTGCCAGATCCAGCCAGAGTTTACGGGCAAAGAGTCGATCGAGCCAGTCCACAAAGACTTGATCGGTGACTCCCCGATCGCCATCGCGCCGCAGAGCCAAATTACATACTTGACTCCGACCCAAACTGCCACCCGGACGATTGATGGAATACATGGGCTTGAACCAGTGATGCGCCCCGTAGAGATAGCTGAAATCTGGTTTTCGCTGCCGCTTGATGGAGGCGACTGCCTTATCGGTGACCAAAGCGGGAACCTCGAATCCTGCCTTACGCGCCCGCTGCAATTCGATCACACAGGTTGCAGCACTAAAACTCGTAACGATACTCGATGGCCGCTTGGCACCTACGGTAAAATCATAATATCCCCATCCTCCGTTGACAGATTCATACCGCGTGAGCAGTTCAATCTGATCGCGTACATATTGGGCGAGTTTTTCAGATTTTTCCTTGTCGCCACCGGCCCGCTCCTGCAAAAGCATCAGTGTTTGCAGGCTGTAAGCGTGTGCCCAAATATTGTACAGCGCGGTCGCATTCGCCCTGCGTACTTTCGGTAGTTCCTTGAGAATCCAAGCTTCACCACGATCGATTGCCTGCTGTACCTTCGGTCGCTGATCACCGGACTGAATCAGCGCCGTGACCGCCATACAGGTGACTGCAGCACGAAATCCATGATGGGCGCCTGGAACAGGAGCATAAATATCGAGTGCTTTGGTTCGACGGGGGCTGCCCCATGAGCCGTTCTTATTCTGTTTATTGCACAGATAGTCGACTCCATGCTGGATACTCGCCTCCAATCGCTCTGCACCAGGATGCACCACAGGTGCCGGGCGGGGAATCTCGATATCCTGAGGTGGACGGTAGGAATCGAGCGGAGCAATTGGCCCATCGGCTTCCGCTGCCCGACCACGAGGCGACCCCAGCAGAGGTTGCCCAAGCAGGAAAAGGAAAAGCAACAGCAGTCGGCCAACAGGGATATCCGACTCAGTCAGGGTTTTTAGCAAGAATTTTGTCACCCGGATTCAATCCTCTTAAAATTTCTAAGCGATCACCCACAGAACGGCCCACGCGTACACGTTGTTTCTTTTTGTCTTTGCCATCCACTAGGTAGACATACTCTTCCTCCGCATCCCCTTCCTCAGCAACGGCTGCCTTGGGCACCAGGATAGCACTCGGATGCCGGTAGACCTCAATCACTGCCGAGCAGCCCATTCCTGCCACAAGCCGATTTGCCTGTTCATCCAATTCCACATCAATCTGTACGTCAAATTTACCAGGAGAAACAGGAATCGCTGAAATGCTTTTTAAACTTCCCGCTAACTTTTCCCCAGGAATTGCCGCCGGTGTCACCGCAACGGGATCCCCGGGATGAAGGTCGGCAAGCTGCTTCTCTTCCGCCGTTGCGCGAACAAAAAGATCCTCATTGCGAACGACTGTCATCAAAACCGAACCCGGCTGTACACTAGCTCCTGGAACGAGTGTCTTGGCCTTCGCCGTTGCATCCGCCCACTGTCCGCGTACCGCCTGACCGTAATAAACCGTGCCCGCATGCGGCGCACGAACCGTCAGCAACTTGCGGTCGTCCTTCATGCGCACCAGCTTCTTTTCATTTTTTTCGAGTTCGACCTGTTGTTTCTGGTAGGCGATTTCCTTTTCTCTGATTCCAGCGGGTAACGTGGCCTCTACTCGCTCAAATGCCAAGGCTGCAGCCTGTTCCGATTCGCGCAGATCAATCGTCTGGCGCGGCACGAGCACATTCATTGCGTGATCTTGGCCGGAAATCGCTTTTTCGAGTCGATACTTTGCAGCCTTCACGCCGTGTCGAGCACGGGTCAGAATAATCTCTTCTGTTTCCTCAGTCAGATCATCCGCTTTATACATTTTTTCCAGTTGATCGAGCTCTTCCTGCTGGTAAAGTAAACCATGACGAGCACCTTCCACTTGCTGCTCGATATCCTTAATCGTTTCGGGGCGATCAATCTCTAGATAGCGTTGCATATTTTCCTCAGCTTCCTCAGCCGCTCTCCTTGCTGATTCCAAATCTTGAGGAACTGATTTTCGGAGCGTTTCCAGGCTTGCTTCTGTCTGCGCAAGGGTAAGTTTGGCGCTCACAATTTGCAACTCGAGATCCTCAATCGTAACATCAATCTTGCGTTTATCGATATCCACTAGAAGATCATCAGCCGCTACTTGATCGCCGTGTGCTGCCGTCTCCGTAATCGACATACCGCTCCAGACTTCGGGGCGAATCGAAATCTCACTCGTTTCAACCGCTTCAAAAAACCCCTTC
>JAUWIQ010000022.1 GCA_030605285.1 Planctomycetota bacterium | reverse complement strand
GCGGCTTGATGCACCCTCCGAGCTAAGGAAAAACCGGCGATTAATCGCCCGGATTAAAACGATACAACGTGAGCGCGAACTGAAGGCGATAGGCAGTGGCGCATAATCGCGACAACAACGGCAGGAGTGGAAGATGCCAAAGAAAGTGGCAATAGGGATCGTCACACGTGACAGTGCGACCAAAACTCGGCGCGTCGAGCTGCCGAGGCTGATCCAGCATCCCAAGTACAAGAAATATTTACGCCGACGCACCATCTGTCACGTACACGATGAAAAAGAAGAGTCTAAGATGGGCGACACGGTAGAAATTATTGAATCCCGACCTCTATCCAAAACCAAGCGGTGGCAACTTGTGCGCGTCGTCGCGAAAAGTGGGGCCGTAGATCTGGCCGCCATGAAAGCCGCGAAAGCGGCTGAAACGGCAGAGGCCGATGCGGACGGCACGTAGGGCAATGGGCGTAGGGCAATGGAAAATTGGACGAGGCGAAATTTTGGAAGAAGCTGCGGCGAATAAATCAATTGAGCATCCTGGCGTGGCCGCTGAGTGGGCGATTGCCAGAATGCAGATGGAATACTGGATGTATCGATGATTCAAATGCAAACACGACTGAATGTCGCCGATAACACCGGCGCGAAAGAGGTCATGTGCATTAAGGTGCTAGGAGGCACTAAACGACGCACAGCGGGACTTGGTGACGTGATCGTATGTAGTGTGAAGTCGGTAATTCCGGGCAGTGACATCAAGAAAAAAACGGTCGTTCGTGCGGTGATCGTGCGATGCAAATCGCCGACACGGCGTGAGGACGGAAGCTATGTGCGATTCGACAGCAATGCGGTGGTGATTATCGATGCGGAACAAAATCCGCGAGGCACGCGCATTTTCGGTGCCGTGGCCCGTGAATTGCGGGAGCGTCGTTTCATGAAAATTGTTAGCCTCGCCAGCGAGGTGGTGTAATGCATATTCGACTTAACGATAACGTGGAAATCATGGCAGGTGCCGACAAAGGCACACGGGGCCGCGTGCTCAAAATACTCAAGGAAAAACGCCGTGTTGTGGTCGAGGGGATCAACCGCGTAAGGAAGCACGTCCAGCGCAGTCAAAAAAACCCGAGGGGCGGGCAGTTGTCCAAGGAAATGCCCGTGGACGTCTCCAACGTGATGTATATCTGCCCGCATACATCCCAACCGACACGGATTGGATATTATTTTGACCCGGAGGGTGCAAAGCATCGTTATTCCCGGCGCCAAGCCGTGGAACTGGTAGCGAAAGGTATCGATCTAAAAGAGGCAAAAGTACAAGCTGTCATCGATGAGGTCTCTCCAGCCAAGAAAAGCCCTGAGAGTAGCAAGGCCTAGAAATCCCCCTGTAAAAAAGAGATGCCCCCTAACGAAAAACGCGCAATCAATCCGATGAAATCACGACTTCAGGAAAAATACGATCAAGAGATTCTCCCCGGCTTGGCCAAGCAACTGGGGCGGAAAAACCATCTCTCGCTGCCGCGACTGGAGAAAATCGTGATCAGTATGGGAGTCGGCAGTGCGGTCACCGAAAAAAAACACCTCGATATGGCGATGTCGGCGCTGGCAGAAATTTCCGGTCAGAAACCAGCCATCCGACTGGCGACTAAGTCGGTGGCCGGGTTCCGGCTCCGTGAGGGATCTGCCGTCGGCTGCATGGTCACGTTGCGTGGGATTCGGATGTATGAGTTTCTGGACCGTCTTATTTCTCTGGCCCTTCCGCGCGTTCGAGACTTTCGGGGGCTCAAGGCCAAAGCATTCGATGGGCACGGAAATTACAGCCTGGGACTTTCGGAACAGTTGGTATTCCCGGAACTCAATCCAGACAAGTACACCCACGTACAGGGCATGAACATCACGCTCGTGACCTCAACGAGCAGGAACGAGGAGGCCCGCCAACTCCTGGAGGGTCTGGGATTGCCTTTGCGCCAAGAAGGAGAAGCCGTAGTGGCATAGCTAGCAAACACCAAGAAAAGAGAGGCCTCTTGAGGCCTCATTTAATCCAGATACACAAACAACTGAAACCACAGCAAATTCTCTATGGCAAGTAAATCAAAAATCGCTAAATCGCTGAGAAGCCCGAAATTTTCCTCTCGTATCGAGAGGCGATGCAAATTGTGCGGGCGGCCACGGTCCGTCTACCGAAAATTTGGTGTTTGCCGGATCTGTTTTCGGAATCTGGCAGATGAGGGAGTGATTCCCGGCGTTAAGAAAGCAAGTTGGTAAAGGGGAGAATGCACCGCGATGATGACTGATCCGATCGCCGATATGTTAACTCGTATCCGTAATGCAGTACGGATTGAGCGACCTAATGTCGAGGTTCCCTCGTCTAAGGTTAAACGTGGCATGGCCGAAGTACTCAAACGTGAGGGGTACATCTGGGACTGGAATGAATCTACGGAAACCAAATTTCCTGCGATTCGTCTGGATCTGAAATATGGGCCCAACGGCGAACGTGTGATTCGACACATCAAACGTGTAAGCAAACCAGGCAGGCGAGTCTATAACGGCGCAACGAACCTGCGTCCCATTCTCAACGGATTGGGAATCTCCATTGTGAGTACAAGCCGCGGTGTGATCTCAGATCGGGAAGCACGACAACGGAATCTAGGTGGCGAGGTCCTTTGTGAAGTCTGGTAGGGCATGCATGTCGGGATTTGGTTTCATCATGAATAGGACGTACAAACGGTAGCGAACTGGTTTTAAAATCATTAAGAGAATATCCGCTGTGCGTGAATTGTTGTAAGTCTTGGCGAACAGAAATAGAGAGTTATGTCGCGAATTGGAAAACAACCGGTCGTTATTCCGAGCGGTGTCAAGGTATCGATCGAGGGAAGCCTGATTGCAATTGAGGGACCGCTGGGAAAGCTCAGCTACGCCCATCGTCCGGAAATCAAGGTAACCCTCGACAACGACAAGCAGATCCTGTTCGAACGAGCGAACGATTCCAAGGAATCACGAGCCTATCACGGCCTCACAAGGGCGCTCGTACAAAACATGGTCGATGGGGTAACCAAAGGCTACGAAAAGAAATTGGAGATTGTGGGTGTCGGTTATCTGGCGGCAATTCAGGGGCAAACGCTACAACTGCGAGTCGGCTTTGCCAACGAGGTGCATAAGACGATTCCCGAGGGCTTGGATGTTGCTTGTCCGGATCAGACGCACGTACACATCAAGGGAGTCGACAAACAACAAGTGGGGCAGTTTGCCGCAGAAGTACGGGCAGTTCGCAAACCTGAACCGTACAAAGGCAAGGGAATTCGTTATGTGGATGAATATGTCCGCCGCAAAACGGGCAAGGCTGTAGGAGCCTAAGGTCACGCTGATAAAATTGACGAATTAGGGCGGTATCAAGAACCATGAATCATGAACGAGCCACCAGGCGGCAGCGGCAGCGGCGACGGTTTCGTGTCCGCAAACGGATACGGGGAACTGCTGCGCAACCGCGTCTTACGATTTTTCGAAGCCATCGTCATATTTACGCCCAGTTGATCGACGACGCGAGAGGGCAGACCTTGGTGTCTGCGAGCAGCGTGGATGCGGAACTGCACAAACAGATTGCTTATGGAGGCAACGTCGATGCCGCAGCGGCAGTGGGTAAGGCGATTGCGGAACGAAGCCAGCAGGCGGGGGTCAAGGCATGCACATTTGATCGTGGCCACTGCAAGTTTCATGGCCGCGTCGCCGCATTGGCCAATGCGGCCCGCGCGGCGGGTCTGGTTTTTTGAACTAGGGATTTTTTGTTTCCAGGAGTAGGCGAACCGTGGCAAGAAATGCAAAAAATGAATCGGCAGTGAGTGGCGAACTGATTGACAAGGTCGTCAAAATCAAGCGGTGTGCGGCAGTCGTCAAGGGGGGGCGTCGCTTCAGCTTTGCGGCAATGGTCGTTGTCGGCAACGGCAAAGGACGTGTCGGCTGGGGATACGGAAAAGCGAATGAAGTTCCCCTGGCGGTGGAAAAAGCAGTCAAGAGTGGCACCCGCAATCAAATGGAGATCCAACTGGCTGAGAGTACTATTCCCCACACAATCAAGGGACACTTTGGAGCAGCGCAGGTCATCTTGGTTCCCGCCTCACCTGGAACGGGTGTCATCGCGGGCGCGGCAGTCAGAGCGGTTTGTGAGGCAGCAGGTATCCACGATATCTTGACCAAAAGTTTTGGCTCGAATAATCCCGTGACGTTGGTAAAAGCCACGGTCGCAGCACTAGAGCAGTTGCGGTCCCGCAGTGAGATCGAGCGACTGCGAGGAGTTACCCTGACATGAACCTGCATGACATCCATCGCGGCATTAAGAAATTCAAGCGGCGGCGGCGCATTGGGCGTGGCATCGGCTCGGGCTACGGGAAGACTGCGAGCCGTGGGCATAAGGGGCAGAAATCGCGGGCAGGATTTTCGCGTCATCTGACCTTCCAAGGTGGCAGCATGCCGATGGTGCGTCGGATCCCGAAGCGCGGTTTTAATAACCGCTGGGCTTCGACTGTTGCGATTGTAAATGTCGGCGATCTGGAAACTGCGTTTTCTGCAGGCGACAAGGTAACACCGGAGACCGTGCGTGAAAAACGGCTCATCGGACCTCACTTCGTCGAATTCAAGGTGCTTGGTGACGGTGAGTTGAAAAAAAAGCTGGAGGTGGTCGCCCATCGATTCAGCAAAACTGCTGAAGAAAAAATTCAAAAGGCGGGCGGCACGACCACCCTCCTAACAGGCAAAAAACCTGTACCGAAAAACAAAATGGGGAGCAACAAGAAATCGGGCTAATGGGAGCCTCGGTTTCCTGGGAGTGAGCCAGCCGTTGTGGCCGCTCGCGCAAGAGAGCAATTCTAGAGCGATTAGGAAAGATCAAGGACGGATCGCAAAATGTTCGAAAAATTCCGCATCATTTTCACAATACCTGAACTGCGGCAGAAGATTTTTCTCACGCTGCTATTTCTGGCAATCTATCGCGTGGGTTGGCAGATTCCGCTGCCTGTCGTCAATCAGAAGGCAATGAGTGCCCATTTTGAAACGGGCGGTTTGGCCGATCTGGTCGCGGCAGTCTCCGTGTTCAGCGCCAGCCAATTGAATCAAGCGACCATTTTTGGACTGGGCATTATGCCCTACATCTCGGCCTCGATCATCTTCCAATTGCTCGGTAGTGTCTGGAAACCTCTTGAAGAGCTTAAAAAAGAGGGAGAAAGCGGGCAGAAGAAAATCAATGAATACACCCGTTATGCAACGGTGGTACTCTGCCTGCTCCAAAGTTATTTTTATCTCCGCTGGCTCGTGAGTGCTTCGGCAAGCACTGCGAATCCTGCGAGTCGACTCATTAATGAAACTGTCTGGGAATCGATGCAGTCGGGATTTCTTGCCAATTTCGGCTGGCAATTTGCCGCCGTGTTGACCATGACTGCGGGCACCGTCTTTCTGATGTGGTTGGGGGAACAAATTGACGAATTTGGAATTGGCAACGGCATTAGTCTGTTGATCATGGCGGGAATCCTTGCCCGCATGCCGGGAGCAGGATATCAGCTGATCAAACAGTCGGATTTCCAACTCGGGGGTGCCCCAGGGAACCTGGGCATCGAACACCTGATTGTGTTGGCGATTATGTTTGTGGCGGTCATCTTTGGCGTTGTTTTCATCACTCAGGGGCAACGGCGTATTCCTACGCAAAGTGCAAAGCATGTACGCGGTCGCCGAGTCTATGGCGGCACGCGCCAATATCTGCCCCTCCGCGTCAATCAGGCCGGTGTGATGCCAATTATCTTTGCCAGTAGCTTATTGATGATCCCTATGATTCTGTTCAACCAATTGGCAACGCGCTTCCCAAACAGCGGATTCCTCGGTGAATTGAAGGCGATGTTTGAACGTGGCAACGGGTTTACCTACAACCTCGTCTACGTAGCAATGATTTACTTTTTTTGCTACTTCTGGACGGCAATCACCTTCAACCCGAAAGATATGGCTGAAAATTTAAAAAACTTTGGTACGTTCATCCCAGGCTATCGGCCTGGTAAGCGCACCGCCGATTACCTGGAAAAAGTTATGGTCAGGATTACTTACGTTGGTGCGGGTTTTCTCGCATTGGTGGCGATCATCCCGACGATTATCTCCTCTGCCATAAATGTTCCTTTGATGGTGGCCAGTTTCTACGGGGGAACGGGCCTATTAATCGCGGTAAGCGTTGCCTTTGACCTCGTGCAAAAAATCGATAGTCATCTGGTGATGCGCAATTATAAAGGCCTCCTCGAACGGTCTTGAACACCCTTGCGCCATGCAATTAGCGTTTGTCGGACCACCCGGTGCAGGAAAGGGAACCCAGTCCGGATGGCTGGTCGATTTCCTCTCCATACCCCACCTCTCAACGGGTGACATGCTGCGAGAGGCAGTCAACCGTGGGAGCACAATTGGAAAATCGGCCCAGGAATTTATCGAAGGCGGAAAACTCGTTCCCGACATCCTTGTGATGGAACTCGTAGACCGTCGCTTGGATGAGAGTGACTGTAAAAACGGTTTTCTGCTGGATGGCTTTCCGCGGACGCTCGAACAGGCGAAAATGCTCGACCGGTTGTTACAATGCCGAGGAACCCCGTTGAATCTCGTGCTTGAATTGACTGTCGACGAGGATCAACTCATGAAGCGTTTAATGGGCCGTGGCCGAAATGATGATGCTCCCGACATCATCCGAAGACGGCTTCAGATTTACCGTGAGCAGACCGAACCGATGCTGTCCTACTACCAGAACAGCCATCTCCTCAAGTCCATCTGTGGCCTTGGGTCGCCGAAGGAAGTTTCTGAGCGAATCCGAATGGCAATCGGCCAAGAAAATGCAAACCCCTAAAATCATTGAAATATCATTGGAGTTCGAAACCATTAATTGCCTAATTACCGTCCACAAAACAGGTTCATCTTCAGTAGGATTCTGAAAAGGTGTCGGAAATATTGAATCTGAAATCGCCACGCGAAATCAATCTTATGAGACCCGCGGGCCTTGTGGTCTGGCAGGCCCTGCAGATCGCGACCAAGCTGGCAGTGCCGGGAAACACGACGGGTGAAATTGATGTGGCGGTGCGTGATTATTATGAACAGCTCGATGCCGAACCCCTCTTTCTCAACTATCCCAACAGCACACTTGGGAAAGCCGCGTTTCCAGGGGTTACCTGTACTTCCGTGAACCAGCAGGTCGTTCATGGAATTCCTGGAGATCGTGTACTCCGCGAAGGGGATGTGCTGAGCATCGATACCGGTTGCCGCATCCATAACTGGTGTGGTGACTCTGCGGTCACGCTGCCGATTGGAGAAATTGACCCCGAGACCCAACGCTTGCTCGATGTGACGGCCGAAACCTTACAAATGGCGATCGATCTGACCCCCCAAAAACAGAAGTGGAGCGAGGTGGCTGCGGAAATGCAGGCCTTTGTGAAAGATGCCAGTTTTTCCACCGTAGAAAATTTCGTGGGACACGGGATCGGTCAGAACATGCATGAACCCCCGCAAGTCCCTAACTATCGCAGCAAAAACTTCCAGCCCAAGGATGATTTTGATTTGGAACCCGGCATCGTAATCGCAGTCGAACCGATGGTGAACCTAGGTACAAAACGCGTGATTTCGGAACCCGATCACTGGACGATGTCCACGGCAGATGGTAAGTCCAGCGCGCATTTTGAACATACGATCGCGATCACCGAAGAGGGCGTGAGGGTCCTGACTATGGCACCGGTCAATCAGGCAGAAGTCGACCGAATTCTACCGGCTGCCGCACAATAAAAAATCGATCTCATTTAGCAAAATATTCCCTACAGGAGCGTCCCATGGCGACTGAGCAGACCGGTCAGATCAATACGGTAATGCAAGAAGATCGTCTCTTTCCGCCAGCAGCTGAATTTGCGGATCAGGCTCATATTGGATCTCTCGAGGCCTATCAAGCGCTCTGGGACGATGCCGCTCAAGACATCGAGGGATTTTGGGGGAAACTGGCAAAGGAGCAGCTCCATTGGTTTCGGGACTTTGACAAGGTGTTGGACTGGAAACCCCCACTGGCAAAATGGTTTGTAGGTGGCATCACCAATGCCTCCTACAACTGTCTGGATGTGCACCTCAGCACCGATCGCAAAAACAAGGCTGCCATCATCTGGGAGGGTGAGCCGGGCGATACACAAACCCTGACTTATGAACAACTTCACCAGGAAGTCTGCAAATTTTCCAATGTCCTCAAGTCGCAGGGTGTGGCAGCGGGTGATGTAGTCTCTATCTACTTGCCGATGGTACCGGAGTTGGCAATTGCGATGCTTGCCTGTGCCCGGATTGGAGCGGTCCACTCGGTCATCTTCGGCGGCTTTTCCGGCGAGGCCATTGCAGATCGCAATAACGATGCGAACGCAAAACTGCAAATTACAGCCGATGCGGGCTGGCGACGTGGGACCGAACTGCCGCTCAAGGCAACGGTAGACGGGGCCCTGAAAAAATCGCCGACGGTCGAAAAATGCATTGTGCTGCGACGCACTGGTTGTGAAGTCGAAATGGTGGAAGGTCGCGATTTCTGGTGGAACGAGTTGATGGACGAGGCGGCGGCCGACTGCCCGGCAGCCGAACTCGATAGCGAACATCCACTCTTTATTCTCTACACCAGCGGTTCGACAGGCAAACCCAAAGGCATCAAGCATACGACGGCCGGTTACAATCTCTACACGAAGATGACCAGTCGCTGGGTTTTTGATTTGAAGGAGGACGATATTTACTGGTGCACGGCCGATTGCGGATGGATCACCGGACACAGCTATATCGTCTACGGCCCCCTGGCGAAGGGGGCGACTGTTGTGATGTATGAGGTGGCACCAAACTGGCCCGATGAGGGACGGTTCTGGGAACTTGTGGAGCGCTACGGCGTGACGATTTTCTATACCGCGCCCACGGCGATCAGGACCTTCATTAAATGGGGCGATGAATTTGTTACCCGGTCCGATCTCTCCAGCTTGCGACTGCTGGGCACGGTCGGCGAGGGCATCAATCCCGAAGCCTGGATGTGGTACCACCGCATGATTGGCGGAGAACGTTGTCCCATCGTCGATACCTGGTGGCAGACTGAAACGGGAGGCATCATGATGAGCCCGCTACCGGGTGCGATTGCGACGAAACCGGGCAGTTGCACCAAGCCTCTGCCCGGCATCCTGCCCGAAATTGTGGACGAGTCGGGCAACCCCGTGGAACCCGGCAACGGCGGTTGGCTTGTGATCACGCAACCTTGGCCAGGAATGCTCCGCGGCATCTGGGGCGACGATGCACGGTATCAGGAGCAGTACTGGGAGAGTGTGCCTGGAAAGTATTTGTGTGGTGACAATGCCCGCTGCGATGAGGATGGATATTACTGGATTATGGGCCGCATCGACGATGTACTCAATGTTTCCGGGCACCGCCTCAGTACGATCGAAATCGAAAGTGCCCTGGTGAGTCATCCCATGGTAGCTGAAGCGGCTGCGGTCGGCCGTCCGCACGATCTCAAAGGCGAAGCGATTGCGGTTTTTGTGATTGTCACCAAAAACGATCCGGATGATGCAATGCGCAAGGAACTCAAGCAGCACGTCCGTAAGGAAATCGGCGCACTGGCCCAACCCGATGACATCCACTTTACAGGTGCCTTGCCGAAAACACGCAGTGGGAAAATCATGCGGCGCTTGCTCCGCGATATTGCCAGCGGCAAGGAGACTGTAGGCGATACATCGACCCTGGAAGACTACCACGTGCTGGCCAAGCTCCGCAAAGACGAAGAATAGCGGTTCGTCTCGCGCCGCTTTAGGCGGAATAATTCGCGAGCACGCCCTCCACCTCCCGACAGAGACGGTCCGCCTCTTCGCCGGACTCCGCCTCCGACATGATGCGGACAATCGGTTCGGTATTGCTGGCACGAATCAGCAGCCATCTGCCCGGCCAGTCCAGTCGCAGACCATCCAATTCGCTCATCTCGGCATCCGCGAAGTGACCTTTGAGGGACGCAATCGCATCGGCGAGCTGCTCCCGCCCGAGCGGAATTTTTCGCTTTGACATCGTGTAGTGAGGCAACTCCGCCGCCAGTTCGCTGATCGGCAACTTGCGCGCCGCCATGGCGTCCAGCAAAAGTGCCATCGCGATAAAACTGTCGCGAACGTACCCCACCTCAGGAATGATGACTCCACCATTTCCTTCACCTCCGATGACTGCCCCTACCCGCAACATTTCATCCGCCACGTGGGCCTCACCGACCGCCGAACGACTAAAAGAGGCGCCGTGCCGCTCGGCGATATCCTCCGCCATCCGACTCGTTGAGCAATTGGTAACGACCGGGCCCTTGGTCTGGCGGAGGACATGATCTGCGCAGAGTACCAAGGTATACTCCTCGCCCAGGTAACCCCCCCGCTCGTCAATGACCGCCAGGCGGTCGGCATCCGGATCCTGACAAAAACCGATGGCCGCCTGATGGGCCGTGACCCCCTTGAAAACACCTGCAAGATTCTCGGCCGTTGGCTCCGGCTGGTGCTCAAAGTGCCCATCGGGACTGCCACCGAGCAGCGTCAATTTGCAACCGAGCTCTTCGAGCAAAGGTCGGCCGAGTACCGAACCACTGCCATGGTTGGCATCCAGCAGGACCGGAATTCCCGCTGCCCGAATCCTCGCCACATCCACCTGGGCCGCGATTTTTTCCCAGTGCGCGGCGGTCGTATCCCCGCTGGGCAAGAGCTTGCCGGTGGCCGTATCGGGCCCCGGAAAATTGGCGTCGGATTCGAAGCGATCAAGTACCTGTTGGCCGACCGTGGCGGGCACCACGCGTCCCTGCGGGCCAAAGAGTTTGAGCCCGTTGTACTCGGCCGGGTTGTGACTCGCAGAAATCTGGATTCCCCCTGCGGCGGAATGCTGTCGGACGAGAACACCGGTAGTGGGCGTCGCAGCGACCCCGGCGTCAATCACATCGCGGCCGAGGCTCCGCAAACCCGCCCGCACCGCCTCGGCCAGCAGGGGGCCACTGGCGCGACCGTCCTGGGTGACCACGAGCGGACCGGGCTCCAGGCCCGCCGCAAACGCCTGGACGTAACGCACGGCCACCTCCGGCGTAAGCGTATCCCCCACAATGCCTCGCAATCCCGAAACGCTAATAATCAATTCCGCCACATTTCTCTCCGCGAACCAAGGAAACTGGTAAATTTCGTCCCGGCAGTATACGGGTTTGACGCGGCAGCCACACACGCCCGGCCCGACCCTTTTCGTTCCGCCTCCTGCGCGGCACAATGCAGCCCTCGTTGACTGCCGAAAGGCGACTCTC
>JAUWIQ010000364.1 GCA_030605285.1 Planctomycetota bacterium | reverse complement strand
TGTCAATCCGGCGGGGTGGGGCAGGAGCCAGAGGGAGGCTCCCAGCAGCAGGCAAACGGCCAAACGCCAGGCGGAGTTCGGGGGCATCTTGGTTGTCGGCTGGATGCTCATCGTGGCGGTCGGGATTCTTCCGGGCGCTGCGTTCGAGACGGTTTTTCCAGGATAAGGGACCGTCCGCGCAAAACCCATAGGCCCCGGGGCGCAGAGGAAACGGAGAAAATGGGTTATAAAGCAAAGCCTAACGAGCGATGGTTTGAATCGCAATAAGAACAGGGTGCTGGCCAGGATCGCGACCGCGGTTTGGTAGAAGTTCTCAGCGAACGCAGTTGAGGAAAGGGCATGGCGGCAGTGCAGCAACACCAGCAATCCCCGATTTCCCTCTGGCGGAGCGAGTGGGTGCTGGCGGTGAGTATCCCCATCACGATTCTTTTTCTCGCCGCCAACAACTATCTGCTCGGCGATTTAAGTAATCAGCTCCGGTATGGTTTCGTCTTTGCCGTTGTGTTTCTGGTGATACTCCTGTCCGCGTTTTCGGTAGTCCGGCATGCCGATGCCCTGGCGACTTTGCTGGGCGAACCGTATGGGACGCTGATCCTGACGCTCGCGGTGATTGGGATTGAAGTGATCATGATCGCGGGGGTGATGCTTACGGGGGCAAACAATCCGACGCTGGCCCGCGACACGATGTTTTCCGTGTTGATGATCGTCCTTAACTTAATGGTGGGCGCAAGTATTCTGCTCGGCGGCCTGCGGCATTATGAACAGAGCTATAATCTGCGGGGGGCGGGTGCCTATATGGGAGTGTTGCTACCCCTCTCGCTGCTTGGACTGGTGCTGCCAAGATTGACCGGTTCAGCGCCCGAAGGCCAGGTGTCGATGGTCCTGGGGGTTTACCTGATCGGCGCCAGCATTCTGCTCTATCTCGTCTTTCTGGGGATACAAACTATCCGGCATCGCGATTTTTTCAAATCGCCGCAAAGTGCCGAAGGTTCGGCTCCTGTGGTGAGCGGTCATGCTCGGCCAACGCGGAGCGTTTCGGTGCATGCAATCTTGCTCGTCATCACCATGATTCCCATCGTCTTGCTCTCGAGTTCGATGGCCGCGCTGATCGACCACGGCCTGGAGGTACTCCATGCACCCGTGGCATTGGGGGGATTTTTGGTCGCGGCCCTGGTGTTGACGCCCGTGGGGCGCTCCGCCTTTGAGGCGGCACGGGCGGATCGCCTGCAGCGTTCGATTAATATCTGTCTCGGCTCGGCCCTTTCCACAATTGGGCTAACGATCCCTTGCGTCCTTGCGATCGCGATGTTCACCGGCACCTCGGTTGTGCTGGGATTGGGGCTCGTGGACATTTTTCTCCTCGTGCTCACGCTGGCAGTCAGTATGATCACGTTTGGAAGCGGGAGGACGAATGTTCTCCAGGGCGTGGTGCATTTATTGCTGTTCGCCACCTATGTGGCGTTGATTTTTGATTGAGGAATGTGGCGAAAACCTAGCGGGAAAGGGTTCGTCTGCAAATAAAAATAAAAGTTCGATGCGCCGGCAGTCCTTCGTGCGGTAGTTTCTGTAATTTCAAGACCTGTCTTTGCCAACGCCTTCCTCCCTCCCTGCTGCGGAGTGGCTACCACAGCGGCCCGCGAACCTTTAAGCTAGGCCGCGGACAAAGGGAAAGAGCAAGCGGGACAATAAACCTAATTTGGGAGAATTCAGATGGCCATGGCAAGCGCGCGACATATCCTCGTCGATTCGGAGGACAAATGCACGGAACTGAAAACAGAAATTGAGGCGGGCACGGATTTTGCGGAAGTCGCCCGTCAGCACTCGACCTGTCCCTCGGGGAAAGCGGGCGGTGATTTGGGTGAGTTTGGCCCCGGCCAGATGGTGAAGGAATTTGACGAGGTCGTCTTCAGCTGTGAACTGGGTAAAGTCCATGGTCCGGTGAAGACTCAGTTTGGCTACCACCTGCTCGAAATCACTCGCCGTACGGATTAAGCCGGCTGCAGTCTGGGGGGGATATAAAAAATCAGCCTGGCTGCGGTAATCTTAGTCACTTGAAGATTACGCTCAGTGCAACCAGGCTGGAGAGGCGAAATGTGCCCTGGCCTATGCACCACTCGCCTTCATACACAAACGCGACAAGGGGGCGAAAAATGGGCAATCGATTCTGGCGATTCTTCCCCTCAGGCGCCATTTGCTATAAACCATTTGCCATAAAAATGCCCCTCCCCCTCGCGTGGACGCGCCGCGGCGTTCGGGCCCGGGGCGCCGCACTAGGCTAGTTCATTTCAATTCTTTCGCACCTCGGCTATCATCAGAGGGGCCGCCCGGAGAGGAAATGTGTCGGCAATCTGGGCCGTGAGCCGCAGAGGAGAACACGCGATGGCGAAATCCCGAATGAGCAGACGGCCCTTGTCGCGGAGAAGGTTCCTGACCACCGCCTCCGGCCTCGCGGTCGGATTTTCCGCCTCGGTCGTCTCGGCACAAGGGAGGGGTCGACGGCGGAGTACGCGTCGGACTGCGGCAGTTCATACGGCCGCTCGAGGCACGCCGCGCCCTGTGGTCGGTCGCGGGGCGGAGCGTTATGAAGTCCAGCACGATTGGGCGCAGCTCCCGGAAAAATACCAATGGCAGACAACGCACAACGTGGCGGTAGACCGCGACAATAATCTCTATGTGATCCACGAAGGGGACCGAGAGAAAGCGGACCACCCCTCGATCTTCGTCTTCGATCCTGAGGGACGCTTTGTGCGGGCTTTTGGCAGCGAGTTTCAAGGAGGGGGGCACGGGCTGGAGGTCCGCGAGGAGCAGGGACAACAGTTTCTCTACGTCACCGGCTACCAACATCTGAAAAACTTTGCCAAGTATGATCTCCGCGGCGAGAAGGTCTGGGAGCAGCGCGCGCCGATGGAATCCGGACGTTATGCCGAAGGCGAAGATCAGACCCGCGAAGGCCGCTGGGGTCGTGATCGTTTCATGCCGACCAATTTCGCCTTCGCCCCCGATGGCGGTTTCTATCTGGCCGATGGGTACGGTGCCTTTGCAATCCATCGTTACGATCGGGAGGGGAACTGGCAGTCTGTGTTCGGCGGGCCGGGCAAAGGTGACGGCCAATTCAATCTGCCCCATGGGCTTTGGCTGGATGATCGCGGTCCTGGAGAAGACTCGCTGGTGGTTGCCGACCGGGTCAACGGCCGCCTGCAGTGGTTTAGCCTTGCCGGCGAACATCTCAAAACACTCGATGGCTTCTTGCTGCCAGCCAACATCGATATTTATGAGGACCTGTTATTGGTTCCCGATTTGAGCGCCCGGGTTACCTTGCTCGACCGAGACAACAACGT
>JAUWIQ010000288.1 GCA_030605285.1 Planctomycetota bacterium | reverse complement strand
CTGAAGCAAGTGGTGCAGGAGATTCTGTTGCCAATGTTTCGGGGTTTTCGCGCCTGGCAGCTTCTGATTGTGGCAATCCTTGCCGGTGCAGGCGAGGAAATCTTGTTTCGTGGTTTGCTGCAGGGGGGTGTTTCGGCCTGGTTGGAGTTGTATGTCGCAGCGCATCTTGCGACCGTCATTGGGCTGGCGGTCGCTAGTTTGTTGTTTGGGCTGATGCATCATATTACCCGCATGTATGCAACGATCTGTGTGCTGGTCGGTTTGTATCTTGGTGGCCTCTGGATCCTCACGGGAAATCTGCTCACGGCCATCATCGTCCATGCGCTCTACGACTTTCTGGCCCTGCTTTACCTGCTCCGTGGCAGTCGGGATGTTCCTGCGCCCCCTCTCGATCTGGGTGGGAGCGAATCGTCGGCAGCCCTGCCGCCCACCGCCCCGGTTCCACAACAGGACTAAAGTTCAAACTGTTTGTGTGCCATTTCGGCGAGCGTTTTGCCAATGCTGATCGATGCGGTAGCTGCCGGTGAGGGGGCATTCAGAACGTGGATCATGCGGTTGTCCTGCTCGATATGAAAATCGTCGACCAATTCTCCATTGGGTTTGACGGCCTGGGCACGGATGCCAGCGCCTGCTGCCACGACATCGGCCAGTTGCAGTTCGGGAAGCAGTCGTCGCAGGGCGGTAACGAATGCCCTTTTGCTCAAGGAGCGGTAAATTTCTCCGAGCCCCATGCGCCAGTGGCGGAGGCCCATTCGCCAAAAGCCTCGAAAGGCGAGCGTTTCGCCCAGATCGCGCAGCGAAAGGGACCACTTCCCATAGCCTTCCCTGGCCATTGCTAGAACTGCGTTGGGGCCCGCTTCCACGCCGCCGTGAATCATTCTCGTAAAATGCACGCCGAGAAAGGGAAATTTCGGATCAGGAACCGGATAGATCAAATTGCGAACCAGTGCCGTTCGGTCTGGCGCCAATTCGTAGTAATCGCCACGGAAGGGGATGATTTTGATTCCAGGTCGCCATCCGCACATCCGAGCCACCCGGTCGCATTGCAGCCCCGCGCAGTTTATAAGGTATCGGCAATGCAGAGCCCCCGCAGTGGTCTCCACCACAATCCCTCCCGTTTCATGGCGTGCACCCTTGAAGCGGCAGTCCTTGCGGATTTCAGCTCCTGCCATGCTAGCCAGTTCAGCAAACTTGCCCGCGACCTGGACATAATCGACGATCCCTGTTTGGGGTACATGTAAACCGGCCAATCCCGCAGTATGCGGTTCATATTCTTGGAGTTCCTCCGCAGTAAGTTGTCGGATATTTTCCAGACCATTGGCGGTGCCGCGCTCCTGGAGTTTGGTGAGTGCGGGGAGTTCCTCTTCACTCGTGGCAACAACGATTTTTCCGCACGCCTCGTAGGCGATCCCATGTTCGCTACAGAATCGATACATGGCCTCGCGGCCCTCGACACAGTTGCGCGCTTTGCTCGATCCCGGTTTGTAATACAGTCCCGAATGAATCACGCCACTATTGTGGCCGGTCTGATGGCTCGCCAGTTTCTCTTCGGCCTCGACCAAAATGAGCGAAAGCGCCTCACGCCGGGAGAGAGCCATGGCCGTTGCCAGCCCCACAATTCCCCCGCCCACAATCACGATATCGTAGGTTTTTTCCACGAAACCAAGCCTCCCAATCCATTCTGTTGACGGTTGCCGAGCTTACCGTACTCGATCGCGACTTTCTGCCTATGTTCCTCTGCAGGCCCCGCAACGTCTGGGAGCCTCAATCAGCGAGTCGCTTTAAGTTACGACCACTCGACAATCAATTAGGGCCAATTAGGGCCAATTAGGGCCAATTAGGGCGACACCTTTTGGGCATCTTGTCTAGGGCCGTTATTTTTTTTGTCCTGCAAGTCCAGCCAGGCTGCCGTGGCAATTGCGGTGGTGGGCATCCGTCGCGATTGGATTTTATCTTGCAGTCCTGCTGAAAGACTACCCAGTAAGCGGTTCGCATAGTCACCATAATGACTGTCGGGAAGAGCGTTTGCGAGATACACCAGGTTGGTAGCGGCAATACCATTGCCAGAGGGCAGCACATTGTCGGTCCTTTTTTTTGCGCGGGCAATCAGAGTTTCATGGTCGTCGGAGGTAAAGAAAAAACCGCCTGCTTGCTCATCCCAAAACAATTCGATTTGTTTGTCAGTCAGTTTGCGTGCTTCTTCTAACCAGCGAGGATTTTGCGTGGCGCGGTAGAGCGCAATCAGACCATCGACAAGGAAGGCGTAATCAACAAGATAAGCGTTCAGCTGAGAGGAGCCATTACGATAAGATCTCAGCAGGCGTCCGTCTTCTGTCTGCAGTTTGTCCAGTGTAAACGTTGCCCCGCGCGTGGCTGCCTGCAGATAACGCTCGTTGTTGAAAATGCGCCCGGCATCGGCAAAGCCACGGATCATCAGGCCGTTCCAGGCGGTGAGGATTTTGGTGTCTGTCAGTGGGCGTTTGCGCTCGCTGCGAGCCGCCAGCAACCGCTCACGCAAAGGAGTAAGTCTGTTTTCAAGCGTTGCCTCGTCGAGCTGGTGTGCTGCCGCAAGTTGTTCAATGGGGGCGCTGAGTTGGGGCACATAGAACGCTTGGCCATCGTGGCGAAAATTGGGTTCGGCAGAAAAACTGTAAATTGGCCCCATAAATTCGCGCTGCTTTTCATCGAGCAGCGATTCCAATTCCTCTTTTTCCCAGCGGTAGTATTTGCCTTCTTCGGCATCTGTTTCCGCATCGATAGCCGAGTAAAACCCCCCCGCTTGGTCGGTCATCTCGCGAAGCACAAAATCGAGCAATTCCTCCGCAATGCGGCGGTACTTGTCTTTTCCAGTGAGTGCAAAGGCCTCTGCGTAAACGGATGCGAGCTGGCCATTGTCATAAAGCATTTTTTCAAAGTGAGGAATGTGCCAAAACCGGTCCACGCTGTAGCGATGGAATCCACCCCCGAGATGATCGCGTAGGCCACCCTCTGCCATCTTATCGAGAGTTACCAACAGCATCTCACGAGCCTCAGGGTCGTCGTTCCGCCTGATCCGATCGACAAGGTAGAGCAGCTCGGGTGGACTGGGGAATTTAGGGTTGTGGGCCTGAAAGGGTGGTTGTCCAAAGCCGCCATAATCTTTGTCAAAATCTTCCTCCATCGCCTCTTGGACGTGGTCCACCATCGACGCTGTGGGCGCCACAGGTGGGCCTTCCCTCTGTTCAAGTAGCACGGTGGCGACGGCAGAAGAGAGTCGTTCCGCCTGTTTGACCATGGTTTCAGGTTCTCTCTCCCAGGCCTGCTCAACGGCAGTGATTAATTCCAGGAAACCCGCCTGACTACCACGGTCCCCCTGGCGGGCTGGAAAGTAGGTGCCTCCAAAAGCCGGCTGGGCGTCTGGTGTGAGAAATACAGAAAGTGGCCAACCGCCACGGCGCGTGATCAATTGTACGGCGGTCATATAAATATCATCGACATCGGGCCGTTCTTCGCGATCTACCTTGATACAGACAAAATGTTTGTTAAGAAATGCGGCAATTTCCTTGTCCATGAACGACTCGCGCTCCATGACATGGCACCAGTAACAACTGGAATAGCCAATGGAGAGGAAGATGAGTTTATTTTCACGTTGTGCCTTGGCAAAGGCTTCTGGTCCCCAGGGATACCAGTCGACCGGGTTATGGGCATGCATCAGCAGGTAAGGGCTCGTTTCGTCGGCAAGCCGGTTTGCAGGGGAATGCCGAACCGCTTGGTTGGCCCCATGCGATGCCTTCCGATTCGGCTTCTCAGCCACGGTCGAAATTTTGACCGCTGTTCCAGGGGGCGATTCAGGCGATTTTGTTTCTGAACTACAGGCCGTCCAGAAGACAACCAACAGCAGGGCCATCCATGCTTCAGGAAACACCTTGGATTTGGCCACTCTCGATCGGGGG
>JAUWIQ010000380.1 GCA_030605285.1 Planctomycetota bacterium | reverse complement strand
CGGAGCGTTTTCAACGATCTCGCGGCTCGAGCCGGTGATGTAGTAGATTTCAGCTTGCCCCTCCTGCATACGGCTCCCATACTCGGCAAGCGTGGTCGGTTTTTCCGGATCGTGTGACGAGGCAAACATCAGTAGTGGGAGCAGCCCCTCCTTGGCCGCCGGGTCCGCAAGGCCTTCTTTGAGTACGGGTCCGAAGTTCATCCAAAACTTAAGATAAGCCTCAGGCTCCTCCGTTTGCATCTTCTTGAAATTGTCTAGCAGTCGCCCGCAACCCATTGGCGTATCTGGTTGATGTGGCGATCCTCCTGGAGTCGCTGCCGGGAAATATTTAGGGGCAAATCGGCCGAGTCAACGATCCCCTTGACGAAGCGCAAGTGTCGGGGCAGGAGTTCCTCATACTGCTCAAGAATCAGTACCCGGCGGACATAAAGCTGAAGTCCATATTGCTGATTCGGATAAAAAAGGTCGGCCGGTGCGTGCGATGGCAAATAGAGCAGGGTGGTATATTCAAGGCGGCCTTCAGCTTTGAGGTGGTAGGTCGAGGCGGGTGGCTGCCAATCGTGACTCACATGCCGATAGAATTCCGCGTACTCTTCTTCTGTGACCTCGGTCCGAGGCCGCGTCCAGATCGGCTGCATGCTGTTGAGGGTCACAAGTTCCGTGATCGTTTCTTTTTTTCCTCCCTCGACGGTGTTGCCCTCCTTGTCCCGTTCGACCTCTTCGCGACTCTGTTCTTGCAGGATTGGATACGCCACAAAGTCAGAATGTGCCCGCACGATCTGAGCGATGCGAAACGGCAGCGTGTAATCCTCAATGCCCCCTTCGGTATCGATTGCCTTGAGATAGAGAGTGACGGTCGTCCCGCGCTCCGGTTTATCAATTTCTGTGAGCGTATACTGCCCATCCCCCTCCGACTCCCAGCGTATGCCGGCCTCTTCCCCAGCGCGGCGCGTTTCAAGCGTGACCCGATCGGCCACCATAAAAGAGGAATAGAATCCGACGCCGAATTGCCCAATGAAATCCGAGGGCTGATCCGCCTCACCCGATTCCCGCAGTTGCTCAAGCAGTTCTCGGGAGCCCGATTTGGCGATCGTGCCGATATTGTCGACAACCTCCGCTCGGGTCATGCCGATTCCGTTATCGCTAATCGAGACCGTTCTATTGGAAGAATCGGTGTCGATGCGAATCCTTAGTTCTTTGTCATCGCCGAGAAGATCCGGGTTGGTAAGCGATTCAAAATGAATCTTATCCAGTGCATCCGAAGCATTGGATAAAAGTTCCCTCAGGAAAATTTCCTTGTTGGTGTAGAGGGAATGGATCATCAGATCCAGAAGACGAGTTGTTTCGGCTTCAAATGTATGGGTTTCGACATTCGCGGTTGCAGTCATCTTCTTCTCCGGGACACTTCAAATGAATACATTGAGGTTCTTGTGGCACGCACCAGAACTTGGGGTCGGTTGCTGCAGCGACGTGGTCATTCCAATGTACCACCAGCGCACCAGTCGATGTAAGTGGGCGGTAATCGACTTTGATCGACCGGTTACGGGTGCGGATAAGGCTTTCGTGTTATTGGATAATACGGCACAGAGCCTTATCAAGTGCTGTGACGGTCCGTTCAATATTTTGCAATTTGTCCAGTCCGAACAGGCCAATGCGGAATGTCTGAAACTCCTCGCCCTCATCGCACATCAGGGGCACTCCGGCCGCAACCTGCAATCCGGCCTCAGCAAACTTCTTTCCACTTTTGAGCTCTGGGTCTGCGGTATAGCTGACAATCACCGCAGGAGACGTGAATCCTTCCGCTGCGACGCTCGGCAGGCCGTGGGCAGCGAGTAGCGTTCGAACGCGGCGGCCCAGTTCAACTTGGGCGGTCCTGGCTTTTTCTAGCCCGAAATTCTCGGTTTCACAAATGGCATCGCGAAATGTCCGCAAGCTGTCCGTCGGCAGCGTAGCGTGGTAGCCAAATCCACCCCCTTCATACGCCTCCATGATCTGCAGCCAGGCCCCAAGATCACAAGAAAAACTGGTGCTCCGAGAGGTTTGAATTCGCTCCCTCGCCAATTCCGAGAGCAACACCGCTCCGCTGCAGGGCGTACCGCTCCAGCCCTTCTGGGGTGCCGTAATCAAGCAATCGACCCCTAGCTTTTGCATGTCAATCCAGATCGCCCCGCTGGCCACACAATCCAGCACGAGCATCCCACCCGCCGCATGAACAGCCTCGGCGACCGTGGAAATATAGTCCTCCGGGAGCATGATGCCGGAGGATGTTTCCACATGGGGGCAGAAGACAACCTCTGTACGGGCTGCCTTGATCGTCGCGACCAGGTCATCAATTGGGGCCGGGGCAAAGGGCTGTTGGCCGCCCCCATTGCGGGGCCGCGCCTTGAGTACCGTTGTTTTCGACGCGATATTTCCAGTATCCAATATCTGAGTCCAACGGTAACTGAACCATCCGTTTCGGATCACCAGGCACCTTTTGTCCTGAGCAAACTGCCTGCAAACCGCTTCCATTGCAAAAGTGCCGCCTCCAGGTACGAGGACAACGGCAGAGGCCGAATACGCCCTTCGCAGAGAGTCGGAAATGTCACGCATCACCTTTTGAAAACGCTGCGACATGTGATTCAGCGATCGATCCGTGAAAACGACCGAGTACTCCAGCAGACCCTCTGGGTCAATCTCCGCATGAGGGCCAGACATAAATAAATCCTTTGTAAAACTGGGAAACGGGTTTTTAGTCGTATTGGCAACAATGTTTCGGCAGGAATCTGGCGAGACCTAGCTGCGAATGCAATCCACTTCGTATCGCACTTCTCCTGTCGCACGATCTCGGACTGACTCCACACCATGGACCTCGTGCTCAAAGCCGGGAAATCTGCTATCGAACTTCGCAAGGATGTTAAGAAACTGAAATAAGAGCGGCGTACGTTTGCTATCGAACCGTTCGCCCGGCATGATCACCGGGATTCCTGGCGGATAAGGTACGATCATCACGGCGGTAACGCGTCCATCGGCTTCGGCCAGCGGAACACGGTCGACGTGCCCGCCCACCATTGCCTGAGAGGCATCGCGCGGAGTGGTTACCTGATCGGGCAGGGTGCCATAAACATCCGCTGAAACAGCAGCCGCATCATGCCCGCGAAAGAAACCGTGCATTTCCGCTGCAAGTTGTTGAAAACTCATGGACTGATACCGTTCGGGATAGAGAT
>JAUWIQ010000385.1 GCA_030605285.1 Planctomycetota bacterium | reverse complement strand
CTTCGTCCCCGAGCACCAGTAACCGCAAATCGTAACCCGCATGTTTCACAAATTCCTGTAAATAGATTACCGCACCCATTTGCTCAAGCATCCGAAATGCCCGCTCTGCCAATGCAGGATCATCGAGAGCCGTGATCCCCCGACCCTCGCCACCAAAGAGCGGCTTGATAACCGCTCGTCCACCGAGTTGGTCGAACGCCTCCATTGCTGCAACCGCGGTTTGGCAGACGCACGTCTGCGGCACCTCAAGGCCGGCCTCCCGCAGTCGTTCGGTGGCAAGGTATTTATCGATGGCCACCTCCAAGGCTCGCGGAGCATTGCAAACAGGTGTACCCGCCGCCTCGATTCTGCCCAGAAGGTCCATCCGAAACACGACCTGCGCGAGCGAACCGGGCGGCATGCTCCGTACGAGAACCGCATCGTATTCGGTAAGCGACTCTCCTTCCGCAATCACTTCACTAGCAGACCCGCAACGGGTGGCCAGGTGACGAAACGAAAAACATCGCACCGTATGCACGCTACCGGCAGCCCGCTTTAAATCTTTGAAATACCAGCTCTCCGCTGCGCTGAGGACCGCAACTCGCATAAGCACTTTCTTTCTCTTCTACTGCCGAATCAGTCTCCGAATGAACTCTGCAGCACTTCAGGAAGACACTCTCCGAACGAAAAACTTTGCCCCGAATCGAGATTCACCAACCGTACGAGTGCGGGGCTAAAAAGATGGCGATCTATTTTGTAAAAATCGTGATCATAGCGGGCAAAGATCTTAGCAAATGGCTGGCCATGATCATCCGATGAACGACTCGGTATTTGTGGACCGATCGCCTCCAGGCTTGCATCGTCACCGCGAATCCAGAGCGTGACCTGCCCTCCATAAAGAATTGCGTCATTCGTCCTGCCAATGGCTGTCAGATCGTCCGCCGCTACCGGCGGAAGTGGTGCCAGGCCCCAACCACTTTCAATGCGATCAAGATCGAATCCCAACTCGTAAAGCTTATGTAGTGCCGTTTCGACACTTCGCGCAACGACCTGAAATGTGCCGGCCTGACTAGCCGTCGGTGCAACGAGCAGCACAAGATCCACAGCCTTCACATTGCAGGCTGCTGCCAGGGACTTGACTACGTGGACGGTCGGCATGGTGCGGGTTTCGAGGAGGCCGATTGCGCAATCCGACTTTTCGGCATAGCCGATGTCTTCAAATATTTTTTCTCGATTTGCCACAGCCCGCATCGGTCCTGAGCCCATCGCAAAATAATCGTCTTCTCGAATTTCCCACCCCGCATATTGAGAAGCCATACATCCGGCCACCGGTTGGTCCGTCGTCACCTCCACGAATGGCCCACTCGCCACATGGGCTGGCCCTGGCACGATCTCCACTCGCCCTAAGTCCGCAAGGGCCACTACCGAGAGTAGGCGACCCGCTTCGCCACTCCCCGGTACCTCACTGCCACAATCCAGTACACATGCTCCGCCAATGCGATGCCGCTTGACTCTCAATAAATCAGCCGAATCGAAGAGACTTTGGCTTGCTTGCAATGCGAGGCGGTTAAGCTGCACGGTAAAAATGCCCGGGGCAAGGGGATTGTCAACCAAAAGGCGGCCTTCATTTTCGCAAGCCAATACACCCAACGCAATGGCCAACGGTGCTTGCGTTAAAAGGTCGAAAGGGATACCGAGCGGGACTATTCGGCTCTTTGCGTGCAATTTAAAATATGTCTGCTGGACAATCTGGCTTGTGTACCGGCGCGAAAGACGACATCGTAACCCTGTTCGTACTGGTTTGCCGTTTCGGATTGAAGTATGCCTAGTCTGACAGTGGAAAACTATATCAAAACGATCTACCAGCTTTCGGTGGACTCCGGTGGAGGCTTCGCAACAACTGGAAAAATTGCCGAATCTCTTAGTGTCTTACCGGGCACCGTCACCAGTATGCTGAAAACACTGAGCGACAATCAACTGGCGACCTACACACCGTATGAAGGTGTGCGACTCACCGAATCGGGCCAAAGTCTGGCGCTGAAGATGCTCCGACGCCATCGTTTGATTGAGCTTTTCCTCGTGCAGTCGCTCGGCATGCCCTGGGAGGAAGTCCATGAAGAAGCAGAAAACATGGAACACGCGGTGAGCGATAAGTTGATCAGTCGACTCGAAAAATATCTCGGTTATCCGCAGGTCGATCCGCATGGGGATCCGATTCCAAAAGAGGATGGTTCACTCGAAACACCGCAAGGAAGATCGCTGGCAGGTTGTGCCCTGGGCGAACGCTTTTGTTTGATTCGAGTGTTCGATCAGTCGCCCAAATTTTTGCGCTATTTGAGTAAGAACGGTCTCGCCCTCGGTGCGGAGGGAACGATCCGACGCAATCATCTCGAGGCAGGTGTGGTCACGATGGAAGTCGACGGAACAGAAATCACAATGGGACGGGAAGCGGCATCGAAAATATTTGTGACCCCGTTGTAAAATCAATCTCTTTCTCTGCCAGAGGCAAACAGATCTGATTTGACGAAACCCCTCAAAAGGTTTAAAAAGTAGAGTCGCAACAGGGTTCTCCCAGGATACATCGGTCATCGGGTGAGGGGCCCCTGCGAGGGAGACCTGCGAACCTGGTCAGGGACGAAAGTCAGCAGCCATAAACAGACATCTTCTTGTGCGGTGGGCCTCTCACTCGTTGATCGATACATACGATTGCCACTTGCTGGTTTTGCAGGACGCTCATGTCGGATAAATCCGCTCAAGACCCAAGCTTGCCAGAAGGAAATGAGGCGGCCGACTACGTCGTGGTTGCCCGCCGGTACCGACCTCAGACTTTTGTTGATCTCGGGGGTCAACAACACGTGTCCGAAGCGCTCGAAGCAGCGATCCAGACCGGACGGGTCGGCCATGCCTATCTCTTTACAGGGGCGCGAGGCGTCGGCAAAACCTCGGCCGCCCGCATTTTGGCCAAGGCGCTCGATTGTGTAGAGGGCCCCACAATTACGCCCTGTAACCAATGCGATATCTGCCTCGGGGTGAACAGTGGTGAGGATGTGGATGTGCTGGAAATTGATGGCGCGAGCAACCGCTCAATCGATGATATCCGTCAGCTTCGATCCAATGTCAACATTCGGCCCAGCCGTGCCCGCTAAAAAATCTATATCATCGACGAAGTGCACATGCTCACCCGGGATGCT
>JAUWIQ010000210.1 GCA_030605285.1 Planctomycetota bacterium | reverse complement strand
TTACCGCACCACAAGATGAAGTTTCCCTTTTGAGGATTCTCAATACTCCACCGAGAGGTATCAGTAAACCGGCGCAAACTACACTGGTTCAAAGTGCCACGCTTGCGGGAAAACCTGCCTACGATCTATTGGCCACCGCAGATTCCATCAACGGTATTTCCACCAAAGCTGCAACGGCCATGCATGGCTTTCGTGATTTAGTGGATTCCTACAAAAAACAATTTTCTCGAACCAAAGACCTCGTGGAGACGATTCGGCACTTGATCAATCAGATTGGCTACATCGACGAAGTCAAACGCCGTTATCCGGATGCCGGAGAATGCGAACCGCGACTCGCCGCTGTTGAACAACTGATCAGTGCGGCGGGGAGCTACCAACGAGAGACCAATTCTCGATCACTCGGGGGCTTTCTCGATGCAACGCTGCTCGACCAGCGCGATCAGGCGGAAGATGATGAGCGAAACGCTGTGTTTCTGATGACGCTCCACGCTGCAAAAGGTCTGGAATTTCCACACGTTTATCTGGCAGGAATGGAGGAAGGCCTTCTGCCTCACCATCGTGCTGTGGCCGATGAGACCGGGAACGCCATCGATGAAGAACGGAGGCTCTGCTACGTAGGCGTCACGCGGGCCCAAGATCGATTAACCTTGAGCCTCTGCCTGAGCCGCCAAAAATGGGGCAAACAGCGCGATACGATCCCGAGTCGATTCCTCTATGAAATGACCGGGCAGGACAGCCATCCGAACGCTGGCACTGCACACACCGGCAAGCGGTCTGAGAAACAGAAACGCCGGCGCACGACGAGTCGGCCCTGAAGTCACTTAATGCTGATTTATTACTGTATTTAAGGCACTCCCTGTGTCTTTCCCAACTGCGTGCTAGCAGAGCGACCAAAAAGTTTAAACATAAACTTTATCGCCTGGGGAATTTGGTCAAAGTCTGATGATTTTACGGTCGATAAAGCCGAAGTCGATTGCCATAGAAAAGGCTCATGTCACAAGCATTGCTTGCGTGAGTTTGGCAGGCGTCCGGGGGAACAACACTATCGTCGCTGCGAGGCGAAACTTTTTGATAGTGTTGCGGAGACGGTTTGAATTCGTCCATACCTATTCCCTTGTTGATGCAGAAATCGATGAATACTCATCTCCAAAAGATCGCATACACGCTTTCGCTGGCGATCGCGATCGGCACGGGCTGCCATCCAACACAGCCCTTCTACTTTGCCGAAGATGGAGACCTCTCGCATTACGTGGGGAGAGCCACCGATATCGACTATCCTGTGGAAACGCAACCACCACTCTCCGATGCCCGCCAAACAGAAGCGCCGCTCACCTTAGACAACGCAACTTTCGATGACTTCTGGGAAGTTTCCCTGGCCGATGCGATCAAGATCACGCTTGCCAACAGCAAGGTGCTCCGCTCTCTGGGGGGTCGGATTGATACGCTTTCGGGCATCTCACAACCCTCCGAAGCACTTCTCGCAAATCCCGATATTCTGCAAACGATTTACAACCCGGCCATTCAGGATTCCGCGCCGGGATACATCAATGGTCTGATGACGGGACCCGAAGCAGCACTCGCTGCTTTTGACACCACCTTCAGTAGCGGTTTTTTCTGGGAGAAATTTGAAAACCCGATCAACGTGAATCCGGCCGAGGCCCGCGTTTTGGAATTAGCCGAGGTGAACGTGCAGGACATCCTCACCTTACAGGTTCAATTACAGAAAACGAATGCCACCGGTGGTACCACAACCGTGAGCACCGAAACAACCTACGACAGCAACAATAACCCGCGTGTTCTTTATCCGAACTCGTATCGAACTGATATCACGGGCGAATTCCGCCAACCATTGCTGCAAGGTATGGGCCTCGAATACAACCGGATCGCCGGACCGTTCAGCAACCTTGCGGGCATCGGCACACGGATGTTTGATGGTGTTCTGATTGCCCGTATCCAGACCGATCGGGCCTTGGCCGATTTTGAAGGGGGGGTACGGAACCTTGTGGCCGATGTGGAAAACAATTACTGGGAACTTTACTACGCCTACCGAAACCTGGAAGCCCGCAAAGTGGGCCTGGCCAGTTCACTGAAAACCTGGCAGACCGTACAGGCGATCACGCTTGGGGGTGCCATGGGCGGCGGCAAAGAGCGTGAAGCACTCGCTCGCGAACAGTACTTTTCCTTCAGAGCCCAAACCGAACAAACCAAGAGTGATGTTTTTGCGGCTGAAAACAGCTTGCGATTCTTGATGGGAATCGCGGCAACCGATGGCCGACTGATTCGCCCATCGGACGATCCGACGATGGCCAAGGTAACCTTTGATTGGCAAGATATTCTTGGCGAAGCACTCGAACGCAATGTGGAATTGAGAAAACAGAAATGGCGAATCAAACAGCGCGAACTCGAGGTCATTGCCGCGAAAAATCACCTCCTCCCCAGAATCGATCTGGTAGGTAACTACCGCTGGCTCGGTTTTGGTAAGATCTTTTGGGCGATGGTGGACCCCAGCCCTACCCCTCGGCTTGGGACGTTCTTTTCGGTGGTGATTACACCGAAGGGCAACTCGGGGTCGAAATGTCGATGACCATCGGCTTTCGCGCTGAATTGGCAGCTGTCAGAAATGCACAATTATTGGCAACGCGGGCCAAAGCGGTACTCAACGAGCAGGAACTGGAACTCTCGCATCTGATCTCCGATTCGGTTCGGAACCTCGACCGCAACTATCAACTGATCGAAACAAACTTCAATCGGCGCGTCGCAGCGCAGGCGCAGGTCGACACTTTCCAGACAAAAATTGATGTCGGAGTCGGGCGAAACATCGAACAGTTGGATCTGCTCCTCGAATCACAGCGAAGACTTGCAACGGCTGAAGCCGACTATTACCGCTCCCTGATCGACTACAACAGAGCCATCATTCAAATTCAATTTCACAAGGGTTCTTTGCTCGAGGACAATAATATCTTCCTCACTGAAGGACCGTGGCCGAGCAAAGCCTACTTTGATGCCATCCGTACCGCACGGCAACTCGATGCGAGCATTTTCCTTGCCGATGAACCGAGTCACCCGCCTGCAATCAGTGGCGGTGCCTACCAGCAATTTCGCAATCAAGATCCTCAAGCCCTCATGGGGGAACCGATTCCGACCGGGCCGACCGTCCCGGAAGCGGTGCCCACACTGGAACCGGAATTGCTCCTCCCACCCCCTTCGACGCCCACGTTGCCCGAGAAGAACTCTGTCGATCCACTGCAATTGACGGGCTCCGACCGATCGATCCTCCGTACGGATCCGGCAGTACGCCCAACGTCCCTCGCAATCTCTTCCCCACGAGCCGAGAACCGTATCCAGCCAACGACCGGAAACGCCAGGGATACGCTCTCTGAAAAAATTGCCCTCGCTCTTGCAAGCCAGAGTCCACCGCAGAACGCTATCACAGAACCTTCGCTAAACACAACTTTTGCAGAGGAAAGGTATCCCCAACAGGTGCGCCGCGAAAGCGAATCTGCTTTTTCCAATGCTCCGAGCAATCATGCAAACCAGTCTTCATCGGTGCGTGGGAGTTCCACCCTTCGCCTGCGTGGAAGCACGCCGGCAAAACAAGCCGGAACTCAATCGACAGCGGACCGACACCCGCTCACGTCGTCGGCACTGCGTTCGACGGATCCCGCAACTCAGCCGACACGGACATTCCGTCGCTAGGGGAAACCCCCAATCTTGCAGCGAATGATTTCTGCTATAGTAGCTGCAAACCACATGCAGCCTCCGGTTGTAAATTCTTTTCCGCTCCGGCACATTGCAGACACTTTATGTTCCTTTCACTTGATGGTATCGACGGAGTCGGCAAATCGACCCAGCTGAAATTGCTTGTTGAGGAACTTGAAAAACGAGGGCAAGAGGTCATTACTTGTCGTGAACCGGGGAGTACGCAACTCGGTGAATCAATCCGTAAAATTCTCCTCAACGATTGGGAAACGCCGATCGACGGAGTCAGCGAAATGCTGCTCTATATGGCTTCACGGGCACAACTGGTGGAAGAAGTTATCCGACCGGCGCTGCAGAGTGGTAAGACGGTAGTTGCCGATCGATATCTGCTTGCGAATGTTGTCTATCAAGGATTCGCAGGCACACTTGATCCTGACTCGATCTGGGAAGTCGGCCGGGTGGCAACGGGAAACCTCCTACCCGATTTAACCATTGTCTTAGATTTAGCTCCCGGTGAGGCCGCCTGCCGCCTGGGAGAACCGGACCGGATGGAATCCCGCGGCGATGCCTACCGCGAGGCATTGCGGAAAGGGTTTTTAGCAGAAGCAGCAAGGCAACCCGAACGGATTCAGCTTGTGGGCGCAAGTGGAACGGTAGAAGAGGTCGCTGAGCGGATCTGGCTGGTGGTCGAGCAAAGACTCGGGAGCGATTCGAAATGAGCTGGCAGGGTATTTTGGGACAGGATGCAGTGGTCGAGGGGTTCCGTCGCACGCTTGAGCGGGGAAGATTGGCCAGTAGTTATCTTTTTGCGGGGCCTGCGGGTGTAGGCAAGCGAATGTTTGCGCTGAAACTCGCGCAGACTTTACTCTGCAGTCGCAGCGAACCGACTGAAATGGCTCCCTGTGGAGAGTGTCCGGCCTGCCAACAGGTGCTGGTGCAAACCCACACGGACATCCAAATCGTGTCGCTGCCTGAAGATAAAAAAGATATTCCCATTGAACTTCTAATCGGCGATAAAAAGAAAGACCGTCGTAACAAAGAAGGTTTCTGCTACAACCTTTCGCGCAAACCGCTCCGTGGCGGCAGAAAAATC
>JAUWIQ010000015.1 GCA_030605285.1 Planctomycetota bacterium | reverse complement strand
TCTTCCCAGCGGTCGCGTTTGGACAGGCAACGATACCACCGTCTTAAAGTTGTCATTTCCCAACAATTCCTCAACCCGCGACTTCATCTCGGTACTGTTTTCAATACACATCGCATCACATTCGCACCGTACCTGCATGCCGTTACGCAGGCATAGCGTAAGTTCCACACTGCAATGGCCCGGGTAGCGCCGTAGGATTTCGTACAATTTCTCGAGACGCTCCAGACCGTGTTCCGCCTCGTTCACGCGAATCCGTACAGAAGAAGTAAAACGTTTTGACATCTCGTTGAGAGGAATCAGATCGTTGACAATCAAATTGATTTCCTCACTCCCTGGTCTCCGGTCGACCGCTCCACGAACCACCAGAATTGCATCGGTCTCAACCAATTGACCACAAACAGAAAATTGGTCTGGCCAGAGAATGCATCGCACAAGGCCCTGGATATCTTCCAGGTCGAACATGACATATTTGGTATGAGTCTGCCCTCTGCGCAGAGTTTTCGTGTGCGCAAATTTGACTGCTGAAAGCATACCACCTACGATGACTTCCCCTCGGGGTTCAACATGGGCAAGATCAACTGTTGTATGAGTGCAATACTCCACCAGCGATTTTTCATATTCGGCAAGCGGGTGGCTACACAAATAATAGCCCAATACTTCTTTTTCCCCTGCCAATCGTTGGCGATCATCCCATTCTGGAATATCTGGAAGATTTGCCATCACCTCGTCATCCACATTATTGTCGCCAAACTGATCAAAAAGACTTGCTTGACCACGGCGTCGATCCTCAATGGCCGCAGCTCCACTTTGCATGGCTCTTTCAATGACCGCAAATAATTGGCTTCGTTGTACGTCCATTGAATCGAAAGCGCCCGCCTTGATGAGGGTTTCAATCGTACTCCGATTGACTGTTCTTGGATCAAGACGCTCGCAGAAGTCGAAAAGACTCTTATAGGGCCCCTGCTCTATCCGCTCTTTGACAATCGCAACAGAAGCACTGCCGCCACACCCTTTAATGGCCGAAAGTGCAAAATGAATCTGCTGTTGGCCATCTTCTGAAAGATCGACTGCAAAGACCCCATCGCTGCGATTGACATCGGGGGGCAAGAGCGTGATATCCATCCTACGACAATCTTCCAGGTGCTCCACCAATGCGTCTTTTGATTTAAAATTTCTCCCGGGAATATCACCCGTTAACAGAGCCGCCATGAATTCAACCGGATAATGGGCCTTCAGATAGGCCGTCTGATAGGCAATGAGTGCATACGCGGTGCTGTGACTCTTATTAAAACCGTATCCGGCAAATTTCTCGATCAGCCCAAAAAGATCAAGGGCTTCTTCTCGACTTACTCCCTTTGCGACCGCCCCGTCAAGAAATTCTTCCTGGTACTTGGCGATCATTGGGAGCTTCTTCTTGCTGATCGCCTTGATACAGGTGTACGCATCCGAAAGATCAATATCACCCAGACGATTCAGGATTCGCATAACCTGTTCTTGGTAGACCATGACACCATGCGTCTCCTCCAGCACATCGCGCACATTCGGGTGGAGGTAGGCTGCCTCTTTGCGACCATGTTTGACGGCAACATAGTCCTCTACCATTCCACCTTCCAGCGGACCTGGGCGGTACAGCGCATTGGTGGCAATAATGTCCCGAAAATCATCTGGTTTCATTTTCTGGAGCAAGTCGCGAATGCCGCCGCTTTCCAACTGAAAAATCCCTTTTGTTTCGCCACGGCATAAGAGTGCGAAGGTTTCCGCATCATCAAGTGGAAAGCCATGCAGATCGACCCACTCGCCCGTAGTCTGTTCGATGAGCTTCTGGCATTCAGATAAAATAGTGAGGTTGCGCAGACCCAAAAAGTCCATCTTCAACAGTCCGGCCGCCTCAACTTCATTCATTGCCCATTGGGTAATGATGTCGCTTTTCCCCTGCACACGCCCCAGCGGGACATATTCTGTGAGGGGCTGATCGGCGATTACAACCGCTGCCGCGTGGGTTCCCACGTTGCGGGCAAGACCTTCAATTTTCATCGCCAAGTCCAACAATTCGCGCACCTCGCCATCATTTTCATAGCTCTTATGCAGCTCCTCACTGGTCTCCAGCGCACGGCGCAAGGTGATACCGAGTACCTCGGGGACCATGGCCACGATTTGATCCACCCGCGAAATTGAGAGACTCATGGCTCTTCCCACATCGCGAATGGAAGCACGGGCCCCCAAAGTTCCGAAGGTACCGATCTGTGCGACGTTGGCCTCTCCATATTTTTCTTTAACATATTGAATTACTTCGCCACGACGTTGTTTGCAAAAGTCAATGTCGATATCGGGAGCTTCCAGTCGACTTTCGTAGAGAAACCTCTCGAAAAGCAGGTCGTAGCGAATTGGACAGACGTGGCTCATATAGAGTGCGTAACAGACCAACGAGCCAACACCCGAACCACGAGCAGTACAAGGGATACCATTCTGACGCGCATACCGGACAAAATCCCACACGATTAAAAAATAGTTTGCGAAACCCAATTGACCGATCACTGCCAGTTCGCGATCCAGTCGCTGCAAGACTTCAGCCGACAGACGATCACCATCCCAACGACTTGCAATGTTGCGATAACGATCCTTGAGCCCCTCAATACAAAGTTCTCGTAAATAGACTTCGGGAGACCGGTCGTCCGGTAAGGCATACGCCGGAAAGTGCCGTTGGCCCAACTGAAGATCGATATCAATCCGATCTGCAATTTCCTGACTTCGATGGACGGCATCTTTGTGCTCCGGAAAAGCATGGTACATTTCCGTAGGACTGCGAAGATAAAACTGGTCATTTTCCATCTTCAGACGATTGGTATCCGTGCGGTACTTGCCCGTATTAATACACAACAGAATATCCTGGGCTTCGGCATCATCCTGTTCGATGTAGTGGGCGTCACTTGTCGCTACAAGAGGCAAACCCTGGCGGTTGGCAATCTCGAGAGCACCCTCCATTGCAAGTCGCTGGATTTCCAAGCCGTTATTCTGGATTTCGATGTAATAGCGGTCCCCAAATACCTTGTGGAACCAACCGGCAATCTCACCAGCCTCTTCAAACTCGTTTTTTTCACTATGTCCACCGCGCAAAATACTGCGGTTGAATTCACTGGAGACACATCCCGAAAGGCAGATAATTCCTTCCTGGTAAGCTGCTAAGATTTCTCGATCGATGCGGGGCTTAAAATAGAAACCCTCCAAAAAAGCGGCTGAAGCGAGCCGAATCAAATTTTTGAAACCCATTCGATTCATGGCCAGTAGCGTCAGGTGGTAACTGGCTTCTTTCATCGAGCCAGAGTCTTTATCGAAACGACTGCCTGGGGCAATATAGGCTTCGTAACCGAGCAAGGGATTGATGCCGACATCTTTCGCCTTCTGGTAAAAATCGATCGCACCGTAGAGATTGCCGTGATCCGTCAGAGCCAAGGCATTCATGCCCAGGTGCTTAGCCTGTCGGACAAGTCCCTGGATGGGAGCCGCACCATCAAGAAGGCTGTAGTGACTGTGACAATGAAGATGGACAAAAGATCGGTCGCTCATCATGTTCCTTGACCAAAATGAATCGCTATTGGAAAGTTCCAAGGCAGACTAGGGTCGATTCTATCAATTACTTTCTAACCAACAATCTAGCAAAAATTCCGGCGGAAACGGGAACCAAAATGCCCCGGACGCATGCGGCTCGCGCAAAAGAACGAGGATTGTCTTAGAAACCCTTGGCATCGATGCCTCACATCTTCAACGACTACCCCGTCGGTAGACCCCCGGCGGCCTCGTAAAGGAGTAAAGCTTGCCGGACAACTTGGATCTCGTGGAGCCGAATGACTTGAACCCCCCGGGCTGCTAAAGCCAGGGCGACTCCCACGGATGCAGCGGTACGATCCGCAGTTTCACTACCCAGCACCTTGGCGATAAACCCCTTTTTCGAAGGACCAACCAGCAACGGACATCCCAATTCATGACCACGACCTATTTCACAAAGCAACGACAGATTATGCTGTTGCGTTTTACCAAATCCGATTCCGGGGTCGAGACAAAGTCGCTGGGGTGCAACGCCTGCCGCCACAAGATCGTCTCGCCGTTGGCGAAGATACCTCAGGACATCCTCAACGACATTGTTGTAACTCGGACTATCCTGCATCGTCTTGGGAATTCCCTGCATGTGCATGACGCACACTCCGGCACCGCTCTCTGCTGCCAAGGGGACCATCTCCGGATCGCCCGAGAGTCCCGTAACATCATTGATAATCTCCGCACCGCAACGGAGACACTCGCGGGCAACAGCCGCTTTCGACGTATCGATTGAAATGGGGATATCTGTCTTTTCAACCAGGGCAGAAATGACGGGAACCACGCGATCGAGTTCCTCCTTCAGGGAAACCGGATCGCTATAGGGTCGTGTACTCTCACCTCCGATATCGAGAAGATCAGCACCTTCTTCTACGAGACGAAGTGCATGGCTTACCGCCTCATCTGGGTGGAAAAACTTCCCGCCATCCGAGAAACTATCGGGGGTCACGTTAACGATGCCCATCAACAGGCAACGCTGGGGAAGCTGCAAAGACTTTGTCCTGAGCTGCCATTGGCTAGCTCGAGAGGCATACCGCGGAAAAGGATTTACTAACGGGACCGCTGACATAAGCCGTAGCTTACCATGGCGATTCCATGATGGCTACGATCTGGGCCGCAAGTTGCTCGACAACAGCCTGTTCCGCGCTGAGCGTTGAATGGCCCACCTCAGTCACCTGCCCGCTCGTACCACGAACATCGGCTAGTGCAACAGGCAGTGGGATCACCATCTCGGGATAGACCAACTCCCCCTGACTATCAATCCAGCGCACCTGGATTTGCATCGTCATATCAACTTCCCGAAGATCGTCATTAATCGTTGTCACTGAAACCTGCTTCGTCACGGGCAAAACGAGGCCTTCAAGGACCGTATCGGCTTTATTTCGACTCACGACTTTGTAATCGGTCGTCTGTTCGATTTGTTTAATCACCGCCTGGGTCAGCCATGGCCCCAGGCCGGGGCGCAAGCTGTCTGAGTCGAATATCGGAACATGGACGGTTCGAATATGGTTAGGGTACATCGTTCGAGCACCGAATCGGTAACCAGCACATCCGGTCATTAACCCGACCCCAAGAAGCAACAGGCACGCTGCGCAGAAAAACCTGCAGATATTGCTGTTACCGTACATCAGCTACAACCTTTTCCCAACCCGCTTATTGGCTGTCGGTATCGGGTTCCGGTTCGCGATTCAAAACAAGCGGATCTTCCCGGACATCTGGAAACAACGATGAGAGCCACACAAATCGTGGTGCGGGTACACTCGGTTCGCCTTCAAGTTCCGTCAATTGTTCGCGAGCTTTTTGGGCCATCCCCGTGTGTGAAAATTTGTCGATGACACGACCGTAGTAAAATCTTGCCGCGTCATTGAAGCCTTTATTAGCGTAAAAGTAGCCCACCTCGTAATCACGGCGGGCCAAGTTGGACTGAACCTGCGCATGCAACTTCTCTAATCGTGACCGATCTTCAACGGACATTTTCTGAAACTGTCGTAGCGTCTGTTCGGTGAGTTCCTTTGCCTCATTCAAACAGGTACCATCATACTGCGGTCCTTGGTAACGCCGTATCTTGGCCTGAATACCTAAGAGGTGCGCCTGATACTGGTGTTCGCTGTTTGGATATTCCCTGCGCACCAATGTGTAGTGATAATCTGCATCCTCATAACGCTTTCTTAAAAAATTTGTGCTGGCCGTCGCCATCAGACTATCGTCCGCCAGTTGTCCTGTTGGATGATTGAGGCGGACTTTCTCAAAAGCCCGTAAAGCGGAGCCTTGCAAATCATTAAAGGGGCGCGTCTTATCGGTCAGATTGGGTGTGAGAATAAAATCAGGATCCTTTTGATGTCGACTTTTCCAATATTGGCCGATCAAAAACTGACGGTTTACTGCGGCATCCATGTGGCGCGATCGTTTGTAACTGGTGAGCAAAGTCTCATATGCCTTGAAGGCTTCCGGATAATTGTCATCAAAAAAGTGCGTCTCGGCAATCATGAACAAGGCATCTTCATGCAAGGCCGAATCGGGCAAGTAGTCTGCTGCCTGCTCGTAACTTACGCGAGCCTCATGGTACCTCTTGTGCTCAAACTGGGATTCCGCCTCAATGAATTGAGCTTGGGCTACCTGCTCGTTCGCTTCCGGGGCACCAATCCAAGGCAATGTTTTGACGTAGGGGACATCTGCTGCCACATGCTTGCCTGGAAGATAGCCCAACATCGACGCAGACTTTTTCTCACCGGTTGGAGTCTTCTCGTTCACATCCACCTGCTCTGACAATGCCAGAGGAACATCCGTTTTATCGCGAGAATTGAATGTCGAAGTTGCGCAGCCGCAGACCAGTGGGAACCACAACAAAGCAGCAATACAGTAATAAAGTCTTGGTATTCTTGCTTGGTACATTTTTGCCTGCCAAGGCTCGCCCCAGTCCCTCTCAAGGGCAATGGGACACCGACACTGTGAACGAAAGAACCTGCTTTGTCCCCTAATCGCTTTGTCCCCTAATCGTTGATAAGGAATCGCAAATGGTCTTGCATTTTTGGTTTCCGCCCCAACAAATGGCTGATCGTCTGATTGAGGATGCCTCGCACCTCACCATGAACACTTTTCCGCAGCTTGTTCCTCTGCAAGACATCAACATCTCCAGAGGAGAATTCCCTCAGTGCCCGCAAGGCATCGGCACTGATCGATGCCACATGGCGTTTGCCCGGACGACAACCCGCACAGAGTACTCCGCCAGCTAACGGACCGAAGGCAATCCTACCCTCAGTTGCAATCGAATTTCCGCATTCAACACAATGTTCAAGATTCGGCATGTGGCCCAAAAGCCGCAAAATATTCAATTCAAAACAAAATACTTCGGTCATCACATCGTCACCGTGCGCCAGCGCCATCAGTGTGGCCGCAGCAACATCGAACAGTACTGGATGTGGATCATAATCGTCAGTCAGACCTAGTAGCAATTCAGCCAGATAGTAGCCTGCAAAGAGCGATCCCAGATTGTGTGCCGGCGGACGAAAGCGGTGTTCTAGTTTTGCCTCCGTCAGCAGGTCCAACCCGCCGGACGATTTGCGGAGGAACACTATGCGACAACGCGTGAGAAGGTCAAGAGCAGAGTCAAAGGGACCTTGATGACGATGCGCGCCTTTTGCCAAAGCGGCCAATTTCCCGTATTCTCGCGTAAAGAATGTCACCACACTGCTCGATTCGCTAAAATCGATCAAACGCAGGATGACAGCAGTCGCTTTTTCAGCAGCCATAAAATGGGTAAAAATCGCACTTCCTACGGATTCTGTTAATTGTACCGATTATGGTGCAATTTCTTATTGGGTAAAGACGATAGTTTTCCATATGTATCTTTGGAGACCGAGGCCGCTGCCCAAGGCCACTCTGCTTGCGGTGCCAGCATACGAACCGCCCAGCAACGAATCTTCTAGCAACCTTTTCCTATAAGCCATGATTCGAACTGCACTTTCCAATCCCTATCTGGTTGTGGTGGCCTGCCTGGCGATTATGGTGATGGGCTTTTTTACCTACACCAAAATCCCCGCAGACCTGCTGCCTCAGTTCGATACGTCCGCCGTGCAGATTGTCTGCTTCTATCCCGGCATGCCACCAGAGGTCATGGAAAAAGACATCATGAGTCGACTGCAGCGATGGACGGGCCAATCGGTTGGCATCGAACATCAGGAAGCCAAAGCGATGCAAGGCGTCTGCATTGTCAAGGATTTCTTTCGCGAAGGTATTCCCATGTCGGATGCCATGAGTCAAGTCAGCAGTTACGCGATGAGCGATATGTTTTATCTGCCACCTGGGACCATTCCACCGATGGTCATGCCGTTTGATCCAACGGCCAGCGTACCACTCTGTTTGGTAGTTGTATCCAACCCAAAAATGAATGAGCAGGAACTCTACGATATCGCCTACTATGAATTGCGAAACAAGCTGCAATCGATCCAGGGTGTGATCGCACCTGCAGTCTACGGTGGCAAACTGAGGCGCGTTCTGGCCTATGTCTATCCTGAAAAACTTGAGGCGCATGGCCTCTCCCTGCTCGATGTCCAGGAAGCGCTCCTCAAACAAAATGTGCTGATCCCGGCCGGCAGTATCAAAGTAGGCATGCAGGAACTCCAAATTTACACGAATGCCAATGTGGAAAAGTGGGAGGAGTTAAACAATGCCCCCGTCAAATCTATCCCTGGTCAGTCTCCGGTGCTGATGCGTGACATCGGTTACGTGGACGGGAAAGCAGCACAAATCCAGACCAATGTCGTTCGTGTCAATGGATCTCGTAAAGCTTATATCCCGATCTACCGTCAACCAGGTGCCAATACCATTTCCATTGTCAAACAGATCAAACGGCAACTTCGCGATATAGAAACACGCCTGAAGGTCGAGCGGTCTGAAGACCCCAAAATGGAGGGCCTCGTACTCAGTGTTGCTATGGACCAATCGCTCGGTGTCGAGCAGGGCAATCGCTCGCTCCAGGTCGCAGCGGGATTGGGTGCCTTTCTAGCGGGGCTGGTAGTCCTGATTTTTCTCCGCAGTATCCGCTTTACTGCGATCATCATATTGGCGATTCCGCTGGCGATCCTGACCGCGATCTTCGCCATGTACTTTACCAACGATACGATCAACGCCATGACCTTGGGAGGCTTGGCTTTGGCAATCGGCATCCTGGTCGATCAGTCCATTGTGGTCCTAGAAAACATTGTGCGCCATGCTCAGATGGGCAAATCACCCCAAGCAGCCGCCCTCGACGGAGCCTCGGAGGTTGCCCTACCGATGTTCGTGGCAACGATGACCTTCGTAATTGTCTTTTTTCCCGTTGTCTTTCTGAGCGGGTTAGCAAAATTTTTATTCACACCGCTGGCAGTCGCGGCCAGCATTGCCATCTTTACCTCCTATATCCTGGCGATCACCCTGGTCCCGGCCTACTGTGCGAAGTTCCTGAAAACTCGTAGCAAGAGCGGCGGACTGCCAAATACACCTTCTCCATCAAACGAACCGCAAGCGGGGCTCTTCGCTCGTGGCTACCAGACATTACTCCGTCGCTTACTTGCTCTGCGATATCTCATCGTCCTAATCGCAGCGGCGGCCTTCGTGATCTCCTTGATCCTGATGACCCAATTCATGGGGAGAGAACTCTTTCCACAGGTTGATTCTGGCCAGGTCTCCATCTTAGTACGGATGGCGACGGGTACGCGGATTGAAGAGACGGAAAAACAAGTCAAAGCAATTGAAGCGGAAATCATCTCTCTCATCGGAGAGCCCGATCCGGGATTTGCCGTCGGCAAGGAAGAAAAACCGGAGTCCAACCTGCAACTTCTCGTATCGAACATTGGCGTGCTGATGGATTGGCCGGCGGCCTATACGCCAAATACCGGATCGATGGACACCTTCATGCTGGTCCAAACGAAGAGCAACCCGGATAAACCGACAATTTTTGAATATGTCCATCAGTTACGAGAACGACTTAACCACAAGTTCCCAGACGTCGAATTTGCGTTCGATACGGGCGGCATGCTCACAGCAGCCCTGAACATGGGAGAACCCTCCCCAATCCACTTCCAAATCAATAGTTCCAACCTGGAAACTGGACAATCTGTGGCTCGACAGATCGTGACCGCAGCCGAGGAGGTCGAAGGAACCGCTGATGTTCGCATTGCACAACGGATCGACTACCCAATATTACAGGTCGACATGGACCGTGACCTGGCCACCCGACTTGGACTCGATCCCGAAAAAGTGATGAAGAATCTGGTTGCGGCGACCAATAGCTCGATCAACTTCCAGCCTTCATTCTGGCTCGACGAGAATAAAGGTAACCACTACTTCTTTGGTGTCCAATACACCGAGCAGGAACTCGACAGCATTGAAACACTGAAATCAATCCCCGTCGGTAGCGACAAGGAAGGCCGACCTTTGCGACTGGGAAACATCGCTACTATCAGCACCGAAGAAGGACCGGGCGTGGTCAACCATGTGAACATTTCTCGCGTCACCGACGTGTATGCCAATATAAAACAGGGGTACGACGTGGGCTCGGTGGTTTCTCAGATCGAGGCGAAACTCGCCTCCCTGGGTGCTGTAGCAGATACCGATGAACGGGGCGAACTCTATCGCATTGGTACGGTGACCGAAAAAGACTACTTTGACAAATTGGGGCTTTCAGCTACTCAGCAAGAGCAAGTCCGCAAGATTCGCACTCGCCAAAAAACTGCGAAGAAGAGTCCGGGCTCGACGCAGACAATAAACCTCGATGCCTCCGAAATGGCAGAAATCCTCTCCCCCGAGCAAGCAATAATCTGGGAAGACCTTGCCCCACAGACACTCTCCGATGCGTCTCGTTACAAGGGCGTAAGTTTTCGGATGATGGGCGAGGTACGTTCCATGCGAGATTCTTTCAGGCAGTTCACCGGAGGCCTGATCATTGCGGCGATCCTGGTATATCTCGTGATGGTCGCACAGTTTCGCAGTTTTATTGATCCACTGATTGTGCTGCTCACCGTACCCCTCGGCTTTATTGGCGTGGTGGCCATGCTGCTAGCAACAAACACCCATCTTTCGATCATGGCCTTTATGGGAATCATCATGATGGTCGGGATCGTCGTCGAGTATTCCATCGTCATGGTCGATTTTGCCAATCGGCGTCTCCAAGAAGGCCTCTCCGTTCGAGACGCAATCCTGGACGCAGCCGTCGTACGTTTGAGGCCCATTCTCATGACCTCCATGACGACTTGGCTGGCCTTGCTGCCGATGGCAATCGGTTTTGGCGGAGGCGAAGCCAATGCCCCGCTGGCACGGGCCATTATCGGTGGCGTACTGGGGGCAACCATCTTATCGTTGATCGTCTTACCCTGCCTGTACGTGATGTTCAAACGGGGGCCCAAGCGTGATTTCGCAACGACCTAGCCAGGAACGAGTAATCATGAATCGCCCGCTAAAATATTCCTCGTTATTTGCATCTTTTGTGGTCGCTGCCGTAATCGCAAGCCCAGCTTGCCAAAAAAAATCGGTCCCAAAAAAAGTTTCTTCTGCGAAACCGGTAGCCAAGGTGGAAGTTACGAATGTGGTGCCGAGCAACCTGAATCGCGACACGGAACTGGCAGCCTCCGTTGAGGGCTATGAAACGGCGGAACTCATCCCCAGGATTGATGGCTATGTTGGTCAAGTGAATGTCGATATTGGTGACCGAGTCAAAAAGGGGCAATTATTGGCAGTCCTCAACGTCCCCGAACTCACCGATGCCGTGCAGCAGCAGGAGGCAGAGGTCGAAGCGCGAGAGGCGGAAATCGCAAGTCGCAAGGCCAAAGTAAGGCTGGCCGAGGCACAATTGGATGCCCGTCAAGCCGCAGTCCAACTCCGGAAACTGGAACAAAAGCGTTTCGAGAGTCTTGTTAAGAAAGGCTCACTAAGTCAACAGCGGCTAGACGAGGCCAGTTTTGCGGTCCGTGCGGCTCAAGCTGATTTCAAACAATCGCAGGCAGAAATTGAATCGGCAAAAGCAAGTTGCGCCACCGCGACCGCACAGCGGAAAGTTGCCCTCTCGAATCTGCAAATTGCCAAGACGATGGCGAGCTACCGGAAAATTGTCGCCCCCTTCGACGGCCTGATCACGGCACGAAAGGTGGATCCCGGCGCGTATGTGCAACCTGCATCAGGCGGCGAGGGGACCGTCCTTTTAGAGATTGCACGTGTGGACAAGTTAATAATCCTTATCCACCTTCCGATGGAACTGGCCCGTTACCTGAACAAGGGCGACACGGTCACCCTGCACGACTACTCTATACTGGGCAACGATGCCATCACCACACTCAACGATGAGCCACTGGTGATTTCGCGAATTGCCAACGCCTTTGACAAAGGTTCCCGCATGATGCAGGCAGAAATCGATATCGATAACCGGATGTTGCAGAAGCAAACCGG
>JAUWIQ010000421.1 GCA_030605285.1 Planctomycetota bacterium | reverse complement strand
CGGTCGAGGTGCCGGGCCACCTTGCCGTCGATCTTGGTCTCGGGCACCTCGGCATGGCCGACGTGATCCCAGGGGCCGGCCGCGATGAAACCGAGCGCTTCGATTCCGTCGACCGTCCCCGGGAAGAGGACATCGCCTGCAACTTGTTCCTGTACAAACCGTGTGTAGGGTTTGTCCTCGTTCAGTGAGCGGATCACATAATCCCGATAGGGCCAGGCGTTGGGCCGCGGCTTGTCTTTGTCGTAACCGTGCGTCTCGCCGTAATGCACCACGTCGAGCCAGTGCCGCGCCCACCGTTCCCCGTAACGGGGCGAGGCGAGCAACTGGTCGACGAGCTTTTCATAGGCATCGTCCTTGGGATCGGCCACAAACTCGGCCACCTGCTGCGGTGTCGGGGGCAGACCGATCAGGTCGTAGTAGAGTCGCCGGATCAGGGTTTCGCGGTCCGCCACGTCGGCTGGCTGCAAACCTTTTTCGCGGAGCTGCGCCAGGACAAACGCATCGACCGGGTTGCGGACCCAGGGGTTATTGGCCAGCGGTTTACCATCGCTGCCGATGGGCAGTTCGGGGACCTGCAGGGGCCGCAGCGACCACCACTGCGGGATCTCCAGCACCAAACCCTCGGGCCAGTCGGCCCCGTTGGCAATCCACTGCCGCAACGTGGCAATCTGGGCCTCGGCAAGTGGGGACTGTCCTCCGGCATCGCCGCCTTGCCATCCTCCACGGTGATCTGGTCGATCAGGTAACTCGCCTCGACATCGCCGGGGACAATCACCTCGCCACTCTCGCCTCCCGCCCGTGTTGTTTCCGCGCTGACCAGAGAGAGTCCCCCTTCGGTCCGCTTGTCGTTATGGCAGGCGAGGCAGTGTTGCTCCAGGATCGGTGCCACCTGCTGGTGGAAAAATTCCTCCTCGGCAGCCGACACCGCGGTGCCGGTCAGGCTCGGGGCGAGCAGACAAAATACAGCGGTGGCAAAGCAGCGGGACATCGATTGAGTCACAGGGGGGTATGGTTGCAAACTGGCGCGCGACAGATCACACAGGGTGCATGACTCTATTCTACATGATAAACGGCTCCACCTGAACAAGACTGTCCTTGCAGAAGTCCCGGGAAACACCCTGTGGAGGCACCTTTCTCTCCCCTAGTGGGAATCTTTTCTGACTGCCTATGTTACTCCGCTGTCGCCCGCTCAGTGGGATTGCCCTTCGCGGGTGCGTCGCTGTGACGGACCGCAACCACCCCGGCATCAAAGTACGCTTCGCCTGTGCCTGGGCGGACATGCACCGCGAGTTGATTGCGACCCGCTTGGAGTTTGGCCAGCACGGCCGGATCGAGTCGCAGCAGCCGGTAACCGGCAGTCGCCGCATGCCCGATTTGGAGCGGTTGCCCGTTGATAAAAAAATCGGCAGCGCCCACGTGGTGGGTGAGCAGACAGACCTCGCCTGTCGTGTTTTTTGGAAGCATAAAGGGGCGGCGGAGCCAAATCGCATCTCCGTCCCACTCGGTGCGGACGATCAGCGGATGGGTTTTGACTGTACCGAAGACGCCGGGGCCCTGTTGCCAACTGCGGGCGTCAAAATCGCCCCGGGTCCACTCTGCGGGAGGCTGCTTGTGGGTGAACTGCCACCGCTGGGGAATCGACTCGCTGGTAGGCAGCAGGGTCGTGATCAGCAACTGGGGTTGCTGGAGCTCCGCGTTCGCCTGCCGGACCCGCTCGGGATCGAGCTTGAACTCCGCGCGATCGTAAGTCAAATGTCCGTTGACTTCGATTTCCACATCGGTCGTCTGCGTATAGACCGCGCCCGAGAGGCCGCGGCCGTTCATGACGCGGAGATTTTTCGTCAGTTCCACGTAGGCGTCGGTGAGCGCATCGCGATCGTTAATCTTGCGGTAATCCCAATCGCCCCTGTCTTTCCACATGTGGCCCTCAACCCGTCGACCCAGACCACCGAATTCACCGAGCACCACGGCCCGGCTCGCTTCCGGCGCGGGCACGCTGATGCCAAGATAGTTGTGCAGATCGTTCACTTCGCCACTGCCACGATCAACCAAACCACTGGCCGCATCGACCAGCCGTGAGGGGTCGCGCCTTTTCACCAGTTCGGAAATCCGCGCGGTGTCGAACTGTCCCCAGCCTTCGTTGAATGGAATCCAGATCAGGATCGAGGGATGATTCTCTAACGATGTGATCATCCGCAACAGTTCCCGCTCGTATTGCGCTGCCGACTCGGCCGAACGGATCAGATCGGGATCGGGTTCCGGTTTAAAAACATTGAGAAAGCGATCCCCGTTGGGCATGTCCTGCCAGACGAGCATCCCCATCCGGTCGCACCAGGTGTACCAGCGGGCCGGTTCGACCTTGACGTGCTTGCGGATCAGATTGAAACCGAGCTGCCGTGTCGCTTCGATATCGTATCGCAGGGCCTCGTCGTTCGGGGCCGTGTAGAGTCCATCGGGCCAAAAACCCTGATCGAGCAGACCGAACTGAAAGACCGGCTCACCATTGAGCAAGATGCGCGTGCGGCCCGCCTCGTCCTTGCCGAGACTCACCTTCCGCATCCCGAAGTAACTGCCGACCCGGTCGATCTCTTTGCCCCCCTCGGCGAGCTGCAGCTCCAAGTCGTAGAGTTTGGGGTTTGCTGTTGACCAGAGTTCGGCATCCGGGACTGGGATCTCCAGCGGTGCACCGGCGGGTCCGCTCGCCTGCCCCACCTGCCGATCGCCATCGAGTGCCCGCACACTGACCTCGCCAGAGTCAGCAAACGCGGTCACTTGCAAAATCCCGCGGTCGACATCGGGCACCAGCTTGAGCCGCTCAATAAAAATCTCGGGGACCGGTGCGAGCCACACGGTCTGCCAAATCCCGCTGCTGGCGGTGTACCAGACCCCCTCGGTCTGCAAAACCTGTTTGCCGCGTGGCTGGTAGCCGGTATCGGTCGGATCCCAGACCGAGACCACAAT
>JAUWIQ010000451.1 GCA_030605285.1 Planctomycetota bacterium | reverse complement strand
GCCTTTGGGATCGAGACCAGTCCTCTCGGGATTGGTAACCGCTCGAGGATGCCCGCAGATTGATGCTTCGCGAGTTATTGTTTTCGCGAGCTCCCCTTATGGAGCAGTCTTAAGCTGCCAGTGTGGAATTTCTTTTGAGAGCTGGTATGGAAATTTTTTGTCCAGGGTACGGCATAAGCTGCAAAATTACCGGTTGCCGAGTCCACAACATAGACGATCGCAGCGGAAGGTTTTTCCCGCCCCTGTTTTAATTTAAAGTTCACGATTCCCGTCAGCAGCAGAAGGCTGGCCTGTTGATTCTTTTCCATGCCAAGGTCTTGCAGCACGTTTTTGTAGCGGAACTCCGTTGTAAATTGGAGATTGAAGACATTCAGGATGTAACACGAGAGTTCACCCGTCAGCGGGTCAAGCAAAAAGAGCCCCTCAACATCTTCATCGATGCGGCCAGTGGCAGCACTGAACGAGCCATTACTGGCTGAGGCGGTCGCCTGGACACCGATAAAATGGGGCCCGTTTCCAATCGGGTTTCCCTCATGAAGTTCTGTGAAAATCCAGAAAACAAAACTCAAGATGACCACGCCTAAGCCGACACCCGCACACAATATCCAGCCACGATGGATTAAAGGACTCATATTTTGACTCCCTTTACTTTGCTTTTTTTTGAATAAGCAGTACCCACAAAAGAATTGTAGCGGTTCGTCCTAGATGGTCCATCCGTCTGCGGTTGCCAGGGCGAAAAAAATGTTTTCCTGACGATGCGGCCTCGCGGATGCAATGAGATTGGTCCCGGATATTGGGGCCCGCATAGGAACAGATCGGACGACTCAATTTCCCAAGATAGGGAGAAACAATTTGTTCAATCCACGACTTGTTTAGCAGCCCAACCCAGATAGATCAGGATTATTCCCAGGATGATAAATCCGATATCGAGCGTTGCGCTCGGTCTTCCGAACGGGAATTTGAGCGTCAGATCGAACCCAAACACGAGGAGGGCCAGAACCCCAAAAATCATTCCAGAGAAACACATCGCCTTCATCATGATCGGAATTGACTCTGAGGGTAGCGTTTGGGTGCTAGTGCAAAACTCCAAGTATAATCAAAGCCGAATCCAACGTAATACCAGGGAGAAAAGCGAATTTCCGCAGCCCATCTATCCGGGCAGGATCCCCATAAGTACGCCCCGACAGGGAAGATACCGGTTTGTCCATCTGCCAAGGGGATGCTGAGTGTTTCGCATCGCAGGTTTGAGACGAACACGCGTGAGGAGATTGTGTCTCCGGCAGAGGGTGGTCCCTCGCCCCGCTGGGAAGCCCGGAAGCGTCCTGCAGTATCTGCAATACCTGGCATTTTCAGGTTGCCTTGGATTCTGTAGGGATATGCTGCTCAAGGAGATAGGCCGGTTGGTTGAAGGTGTCTGCAATTACCGATAAATTGAACTGATCATGGTACAAACCGATATGCACATTGCAGTGTACACGGGGTCGTTCGATCCGATTACCCTGGGACACCTGAACGTGATTGAGCGTTGCAGTCGACTCGTAGGTCGGTTGATGATCGGAATTGGTGTCAACATTGACAAGGAAGCGTTGTTCTCAATTGATGAGCGGATTGAACTCGTTCGCCAAACAACGGCAAACCTGAACAATATTGAGATTCGTGCCTTTGACGGTTTGGCGGTCGATTTTGTCAGTCAATGTCGTTCTCGAGTTATGGTTCGCGGCGTTCGTTCGCTCTCCGATATGGAGGCGGAGTTCACCATGTCCCTTGCCAACCGCAAGCTGGCCCCGGATATCGAAACGGTATTTCTAATGGCGGGTGAGGAGTACTCGCACATTTCGAGTTCCTTGATCAAGCAGATCGCGATGCTGGCGGGTGAAGACGAACTCCGCCGGTTTGTGCCCGAATTGGTAGCCAAGGCACTTGTTGTGCGACTTAGGGAGCAGAACGCGTCCTAAGTTTCAAGGCAATCGTGCTTCTGCCAGCGCAGTAAGGATTCATGGGAGAGCATTACGGAATCTGGAGTGTCCTTCCGCCGTTCTTGGCAATTCTTTTGGCGATGATCACCCGTCGCATCGTGCTTTCATTGCTTCTGGGCGTCTTTTCCGCAGCCATGGTGCTTTCGAATGGGGACCCGCTGGCTGCAGTGATTCGATGCGTTGTCGGTGATCTTGCGTCCTCGCTTCGTAATCTCGATCACCTACGGGTATTTGCCTTTACCCTGCTGATGGGCGCGATGGTCGGCATCATCCATCATAGTGGAGGCATGCGCGGTCTCATTGCCTTGCTTCAGCCTTTGGCAACCAATCGCCGTCGGGGACAGCTCATTACTTGGCTCATGGGGCTGATTATATTTTTTGATGATTATGCGAACACGTTGCTGTTAGGAACGACCTTTCGTCCGGTCACCGATCGTTTGAAAATTTCGCGAGAAAAGTTGGCCTATATCGTCGATTCCACGGCAGCTCCGGTTGCGGGCCTAGCGATCATTTCAACCTGGGTGGCCGGCGAAGTCGATTTTATCAGTACCGGTCTTGCCGAAATCAATGTTGCGACCAGCCAGGGTCTGGGATTTGCAATTTTTGTGGAGACGATCGTCTATCGATTTTATCCGATCCTGGCCTTGCTGTTGGTGGGTATGGTTTCTTGGACCGGGTGGGATTTCGGTCCGATGCGCAAGGCCGAACAGCGTGCGGCCGAGGGTTCTGGTTTTTTAGACAAGACCATGGATTTCCGTGAAACGGTGTCCCCCACAGAAATGGTTGCTGGCGGGCGTGTCTATCTGGCGTTAGTACCCATCATCGTTCTGATTACCGTTCT